>DAOWNX010000130.1 GCA_030642335.1 Caldisericota bacterium | reverse complement strand
TAAACTTTCTTCAACTGGAATTCGCACAGCGCGGCAAGTTTTTCAGCAAAAAATACTTGAGAAGAAACGAGAAGTTGCATTTGAAGAATTTTCTGGACTTGTGGGTACAGTAATCACAGGAAGGGTGACGAGGAAGAAAGGGAGAGGCGAAATTGGTGTAAGCATTGAACCTCACAATATTGAGGGTGTTATAATCTCAGAGGAAGCTATTCCTGGAGAGCAGTTAAGAAAAGACAGATTGGTGAAGGCGTTAATAAAAGAGGTCAAAAGCAGTGTTAGGGGACCTCAAATTATTTTATCTCGCGCATGCCCGGAATTTTTGGAAAAACTCGTAAATATGGAAGTGCCAGAGGTTCAACAGGGCATTGTTGAAGTTAAGGGTATTGTAAGAGAGCCTGGTTTAAGAGCTAAGATGGCTGTTGCTACAAAAAATTTACGGGTTGATCCTGTGGGAGCATGTATTGGCACTAAAGGCGTGCGAATTAATGCAGTTTCGAGAGAATTGAACAGGGAGAGAATTGATGTAATCAGGTATAATACAAGTCCTGTAATCTATATAGAGAATGCACTAAGTCCGGGGAAAGTTGAGAGAGTTGAAATTATTCCTAAGACTAAGGAAGCTAATGTTTATGTCTCTTCTAAAAATTATCCTTCAACACTTGGGGGAGGAGGCATTAATGTAAAACTTGCTTCTAATCTTACTGGGTACAGGATTCACCTTATTGAATTATCAGAGGAAGGTGATGCAAGTGAACAAAAATAAAATGAGAGTTTATGAAGTTGCTAAAAAACTGGGAATAAAGTCTCCTAAATTGATTAAGATTTTAGGGGAATTGGGAGTTGATGTGAAAGGGCATTTATCGTCACTGGAGCCTGATGCGATTTTTTTGGCAGAAGAGTATGTTAAGGAGATGCACAAAAAACAGGAAGTTACGGAAAAAAAGTCTAAAAAGATAGCTGGCGGCATTAATGTCAAGGAGTTTGCAAAACGCTTTAAAGTCTCGGTAAGGACAGTAAAGGAACGAATTATGAAACTGGGAATTCCTTATAAACCTAATAGAAAGCTTTCAAAAGCTGAAGTACATTATCTTGCTTCCGAGTTAAACTTTGATGTTCCAGAGTTTAAAGATAAAGAATTCTTAAAACGATTGTGTCCCCGCGCATCTATTATAACTGTAATGGGGCATGTGGACCACGGCAAGACTACATTGCTTGATACAATAAGAAAGACATCTATTGCTTCTCAGGAGAAAGGGCAGATTACTCAGGCAATTGGAGCCTCTGTTGTTAATGTAAATGGAAAAGAAATCATCTTTATTGATACTCCGGGGCATGAGGCATTTACGGAAATGCGCTTAAGAGGGTCGTTAGTTACAGATATTGTTATTCTTGTTGTTGCAGCAGATGAGGGTGTTAAAGCTCAAACGATAGAATCGCTCGATCATGCTCGCGCTGCTGCTGTTCCAATCATTGTGGCACTTAATAAAATTGATAGGCCAAATGCTGATCCTGAGGCTGTAAAAAAACAACTTGCTGATAGAGGTCTACTCCCAGAGGACTGGGGTGGATCAACAATATATGCCAATGTTTCGGCAAAGACAGGAAAAGGAGTAGGAGAACTTCTTGAAATGATTAATTTACAGGCAGAACTTCTTGAACTTAAAACAAATCCTACTACCCTTTGCTCAGGGACTGTAATTGAATCAGAAATGCATAAAAATATTGGGCCACTTGCTACGGTAGTTGTTCAAACTGGTACATTAAAAGCAAGTGATTACATTAGAGTAGGAGATGTTGTTGGGAGAGTGAGGTTCCTTACAGATATTAGAGGTAAAATGGTCAAAAAAATTAAAGCTGTTTCTGTTGTGGGAATTGTAGGACTTCCCAGCGTGCCGAAGGCAGGTGAGATATTTTATGTAGTAGATAATATTAAGGATGCAAAAGAGGAAACAAAGCAGATTGAAATTAGAAGAAGAGCCCGACAAATGAAAACTCAGACTGTTTCTAAAACTATGGATGACTTATTTAGAGAGATGGAGGAAAAGGAGCTTAAAAAACTTTTTGTTATTCTTAAAGCTGACACTCAAGGTTCGCTTGAAGCAGTAAAACATGCGATAAAAGAACTTAAATCCCCTATCCCTATTGATATTATCCATGAAGGCGTTGGCGGAATAGTTAAAAGTGATATCTTGCTTGCAGAAGCGACAAAAGCGGTCATATTAGGTTTTAGTGTGCGTCCTACTACTGAGGCTAAAAAAGATGCCAAAGCGAGAAAAATAGAAATAAGGACTTATGATATTATCTTTGAATTAATGGATGATATTGAACGATTGCTTAAAGGAATGGTGAAACTAGAAGTTAAGGAAGTGGTAGTTGGCAGGGCTACCGTAAAACAGGTATTTAAGGTAAGTGGTGCTGGTACGATAGCTGGCTGTATTGTTAGTGAGGGAAAGATAGTACGGGATGCTAAAGCAAAAGTCTTGCGTGATAATGCCGTTATATACGATACAGTGATTTCATCCTTGAAAAGATTTAAAAAGGATATAAAAGAAGTTGCAAAGGGATATGAATGTGGTATAGGATTGAAAAACTTTAACGACATTAAGATGGGAGACGAAATTGAAATAAGTAAGAGCAGCGAATCTGATACAAAATAATGAGTTTGTATGTCTGCCCTACGCCAATTGGCAATTTAAAGGATATTACGTTACAGGTGATTCTTGTGCTGAGGAAAGTGGATCTTATAGCCTCAGAAGATACACGAGTTACCCGTATTTTATTAAACAAATATGCTATACATACTCCGATTACAAGCTTCCATAGTTATTCCAGTACACGTAAATTAGAAAAGCTTGTGGAAGAAATGGAACGAGGAAAAGAGATTGCTCTTGTGACAGATGCAGGTACTCCTGGTATTTCTGATCCTGGCTATAAGCTTATTAAAGCTTGTATTGATAAAGGAATACATATTGAGGTTTTGCCTGGTCCCACTTCTTTTGTCCCAGCACTTCTTCTTTCAGGGTTTTCTCCCGCTCATTTTATTTTTTATGGGTTTCTCCCAAGGAAAAAAGGGAAAAGGAAAAAGATTTTGCAGGGGTTCAAAGATTTCCCCGGCCCTGTTATTTTCTTTGAATCCCCTTTCAGAGTAAGGCAATTTCTCTCTGAGCTTATAGAAAGTGCAGGTGATGTCAATATTTTGGTAATCCGTGAAATTACAAAGATTCATGAGGAAGCGTTGAGAGGGAGAGCGTCAGATATCCTTAATGAACTAGAGGACCGCTCAATAAAAGGAGAAGTCATTATAATCGTGTCTTATAAATAGTACTGTTTGCTATAGGCTCTAT
>DAOWNX010000107.1 GCA_030642335.1 Caldisericota bacterium | reverse complement strand
GGTCCCGCCGAACTCGGTGTAGCCCCCTCCGTTGGAGGGCGCGTAGGTCAGGTCGTAGAAGAAACAGAGGTCGGGCTTGATGCGGCCGTCCTCGGCCGGCCCGATGCTTCCCGAGCCGCAGGACCAGCAGTCGTCGTCGCGAGTCAGCGTGTCGAAGTGGTCCACCGCGCCGCCGGAGATGATGTTCTTGGCCCAGGCCTGGGGCCGCGAGTCCTGGTTACCGGCATTGCTCTGGATTACATTAGGAACGGTTTTTGCAGGTGCAGTTCATGATTTCTCGGCATTGGTTATATCGATGAGAAATGAAGGCTACTCAATTGGCGAAATTACAGGT
This sequence comes from Caldisericota bacterium, assembly GCA_030642335.1. Classification (GTDB taxonomy): domain Bacteria; phylum Caldisericota; class Caldisericia; order Caldisericales; family Caldisericaceae; genus UBA646. The sequence continues at coordinate 3,782 of DAOWNX010000107.1, read as the reverse complement.
AAAATTATTGGTCCTCGTGCAAAAGTACTGTTCTTTTTTGTCATCTTCTTAGAGTTGTGGATTGTTATTGCAATTTTTGCACTAATTATGGGAATTCTCTTCAATATGTATCCTTCTTCAGTATTCCCTGTATGGATGGAAATTCCTATTGCAATAATGCTTTCCTACATGGTATTTAAAAAAGGAAAGAACTTACATACCTGGTCTTGGTGGGCATTAGCTTTGATGTATGTTACCGTGGCAATAGGCGTACTTATTCCGATAACGATACCCGGTGCTCATGCTCTACAGATCTGGATTATTATTATGATGATTTATATTTATTTTGCTTCCACTCTGCCAGTATCGCTACTGCTTCAGCCAAGAGATTATATTAACGCACATGAGTTGATTGTAGCAATGGGTCTTGTTACGCTTGGTGGACTTATTGCACTGTTCCGCGCGCCGACTCATCTTGCGTTTGTTGCGCCTGCGGTAAGCTTACATCCGGAAGGTGCTCCACCAATGTGGCCCCTCCTGTTTGTAACGATTGCTTGTGGTGCAATTTCAGGTTTTCACTCGCTTGTTGGCTCTGGAACATCTTCTAAACAGATAGATAAAGAAACAGATGCACAGCTGGTAGGATATGGCGGAATGATCGCTGAAGGAATGCTTGCTATGATTGTTTTATTGGCGGTAGCAGCAGGTTTTGGTGCAAGGTCTGCAAGTCTTTCTGCAGGTATGGCCGTATGGAGTGAACACTATGCTGCCTGGGCTACAGCAGCAGGACTTGGCGCAAAGATAGGTGCTTTTGTTACAGGTTCTGTTAATATGATGTCATATGTATTTGGGCAGAGTAAATATATGGTTGGACTTATGACAACCATTATGGGTGTATTTGTTGTAAGTTTTGCAGGTACCTCACTTGATACTGCAACACGTGCACAGAGGTACGTATTCCAGGAATGGGGTAAAGACCTCAAATGGAATTGGATGGAGAATAAATGGATTGCGACGTTCTTAGCGGTTTTCACTGCATATTTACTTACTCTTGCATCACCGGGCGGAAAAGGCGCATTGGTACTCTGGCCTTTGTTTGGTACAGTGAACCAGTTGCTTGCAGGGCTTGTATTACTTGCTACAACGGTATATCTTATAAGAAAGAAATTACCTTCTGTAGTTACTGCTATCCCGATGATCTTTATGGTCATTATGACTGGCTGGGCAATGATATTGAACATTAGAAACTTTAGTGCAACGCATAATACTTTGTTACTCGTTATTGGTGTTATAGTATTTGTCCTGATGGTATGGCTTGTTATTGAGGCAATTATTGCTATCGGCAAGGCACGTGCTGGTAAGGGAGAAAAAGAGGCGGAAGAACTCAAATAATCTCTATTTTTGATTGTAATGCGTAAAGGCTCGCCCTACGGCGAGCCTTTTTATTCTTCGTTGTTTTACTTAGTTTTTACAAACTGATAAATTTTAAAAATTTTAGCATATGTCCCTTGAAAATCTTCTTTCTCCAAATTCGTTTAGATCAAACACTTCTACTTTATCTTTTTCTTTTAGTTTAGCAATTTCTTTTTTAAAGTTCGTTGTTTTAATTTTCTTAAATCCGGCTTTTTCTACAAGTTTTTGAACAGTAGGATGGAGTGACTCGGTATGCAAAAGATATATCTCTGCATATCTTCCCTTTTTCTCTTCCGTGTATTTTACTACACTTCTTACATCTATTCTTCCTATTTGTCTTCTGAAACCTATAAAAATCATATAACCACCTCCCACAATTATTATAATTAAATTTATTATTTTTTTCAAAATTTATCATTCACTTAAGTAGCGTTTACACAAAATAATACTAATGGTTTTTTCTTTGCTGTCTGGCAACAAGATGCAATTTACTATAATCGTTTTGAAAATTACTGTAAAATTACAATAGAAAAATTCCTACAGCACCCATTATTAATAAAAGAAGAGACGCATTTAGTCTAAATTTAATAAGCACAATAAAAGCAATTATCGAAAAGATATATGGAAGTATGTTGTTATGAAAACCACGACTTGCAATAATGTATATCGTGCTTATCAAAAGAGCTATTATTACAGGTTTTATGCCTGCCATAAAAGCACGATACACAGGATGGGCTTGTAGTTTTTTCATTGCTGTTGCAACAAGCAGAATAAGTATAAATGAAGGAGAAGCAACGCCTGCTGTGCTGACAATGGCACCTAGCACTCCGTGAATACTGTATCCTATAAATGTTGCAATGTTAACCGATATAGGGCCCGGAGTAATTTCTGCAATTGAAACAAAATGCAAAAAATTTTCTGTTGTAATCCAGTGGAGATTTGTTACAAGTTCTCTTTGCAGGATGGGAATCATTGCTTGTCCCCCACCAAAAGTAAATGCCCCAATTTTAAAGAATTCCAGATATACTTTAAGAAGAAACATTTTTAAATTCCTTTGTTTTGAATAAAATTCCTAAACCACCACCTACAAGGATTACATATATTGGATTCAGTTTTATTATAAAAATTTCTACTAAAGAGAGAATAAGTATTGATAGGTTAAAAAAATTTATCTTTATTTTTTTTGTGATGTCAATTGTGACGTATACAATTTCCGCCACAATTCCGGTTAAAATTCCTGAAAAGAATTTAAGCATAACGGTGTTACCCGTTATTCCTGTGAAATATATTGAAAGGAGTAGAATAATTATAAGAGAAGGGAGAACCACTCCCAGGGTCGCTATTATTGAGCCCAATATACCCAGCTCCTTATATCCGATAAATGTTGCCATATTAACTGCTATAGGCCCCGGGGTTATTTGCGATACTGCGAGTACTTCAATAAAATCATCTTCACCGATATATTTGTTTTTTGCTGCAAGCTTTTGTTTCATAATGGGTATCATTGCATAGCCGCCACCGAGTGTAAACAGGCCAATGTAAAAAAAGATGCCAAACAGTTTGAATGCGTTTATTTTTTTATTCATCTTTTTATTCTATTGAAATAAGCAATAAAAACAATATAAACTACATTTTGCTATTTTTTTGAAATTTTTATAAAATTATGTAAATCATAATAAACACTGATATATATTTAATATATTGGATCGTAAATAAATATGTATTATAAAATTAGTAACGATATTCGGATTATAACCATGCAAATGCACCAGACCCCCAAAGCCGAGGCGGTTTTATACTTATTAGATTTTTGTGTTTAATAGCGTTCCCCTAAAGCCTTGATGGCTTTGGGGCCAGGTGATTTGCAACGTTAGATTTTATAGGGAGTACTTGAACGGATGCTTGATAATCTCGAAAAAATCGCAAAATTATATCTTTCATTGCAATTCCTATAGTGCTTTGGTGGTTAGGAACTGAGTTTCAGTCCGCTGATAATAAGGCCAAAACTGCCGTAGAATATGTAAAGTTGTCTGTCGGTATAATTACAAATGAAAGTGAAGCAGACCCAGCACTATATAACTGGGCCATGGATACTCTAAACTATCACTCGTATGTAAAATTTAACAAGCAACTCAAACAGGCCGTAGCACTAGGACAGGTTAATGTTTCACCCTCTGATTCTACAATCGGTTGGTTCGCTGTTGTTAGAAGTCTAGAATCCAAAAAAGAGGCAGTTGAATTTATTGATCTACTCAAGAAGTCAAAACTAAAGTCATTGAAATCATTTGAGTTTGAAATATACAAGACTAAAATAAGTCAACTCTATGCGGTTACTATTGGAGGAGAAACAACCAAAGCCGATGCTTTAAAAAGGGCAAGTTTAGCTCGTG
>DAOWNX010000096.1 GCA_030642335.1 Caldisericota bacterium | reverse complement strand
TCGCACAGGTAGTAGTTTTTCTATTGCTGTTTTATTTTATAATAGAACATAGGATTATATTATTTGTGATGAGATAGATTTTGGGAGGGGATAAAAATTTTGATATGCTAATAGAAACTATAACAGGACGAGTTCGTCGGTATTTGATTGGAACAAAGCAAGAATTCGTATTCAAACACATAGAGAGTATTGACCTTCCCAGGATAGACAAAATCGATTTGTATATCCATATTCCATTTTGTAAAAATATGTGTCCATACTGTCCTTATAATAAAGTAAAATATGATAAAAAATTGGTAGAACCATATGTAAATGCCATGCTTAATGAAATTGAACAGTATTATAAGAGGTTGGGAAAAATTGAAATATCTTCCATATACATAGGAGGCGGTACTCCGACAAACCTCATTGATGAGCTGGCAGTAATCTTAAGAAAGATAAAAGAATGCTTTATTTTGACAGGTGATATTGCTATCGAAACTAATCCAGACGATATAAATGAAGAGGTGATAAATAAATTGAAAAGGTATGGTGTAACTCTTTTGAGTCTTGGGGTGCAGAGTTTTAACGATAAGTGTCTTACTTTTCTTGGGAGAAACTATAAAGCAAACATCTTACCTCAAGCGGCAACACTTACTCTCTCATCTCACTTTAAATCGGTTAACTTTGATTTGATGTTTGCGTTGCCAGGGCAAAACATTAGTGATGTAATTAATGATCTTAAAAAATCATTTAGTTTAGGGGTGGACCAGGTTACTCTTTATCCTTTATTTACCTTTCCATATTCTACTGCAGGGGAATATTTAAAACTAAAAAAAATTAAAATGCCAAATATACTTGCGAGAAGGAAGATGTATAAGGCAATACATCAGTTCTGTTTGAATAGTGGCTTCCAGCGTGTATCTGTTTGGGGTTTCAAAAAAGGTAATACTCCACGTTATTCTTCAGTTACAAGGGGGTGTTATATTGGTTTAGGTGCCGGAGCTGGTTCGTTTGTTTCAAGCGCCTTTTACTTCAATACATTTTCCATCGACGAGTACATAAAAACACTTTTAAATGGAAAATTGCCAGTAGCATTGAAGATGAATGTGGGTAAGCAATTATTCAGATATTATTGGTTGTACTGGCGATTGTATGATACGTATGTCCCTAAAAAGCATTTCAAAGAATTATTTAGCGAAGAGGATAATAAAATTTACCGGTTTTTATGGCTATCTAAGGTTTTGGGATTGTGCAGAGAAGAAACAAATCAATTTTCTTTGACAGAGAGAGGGGCTTTTTGGCTGCATCTTATGCAGAACTACTTTGTTTTAAACTACATTAATAAGGTCTGGTCTGTTGCAATGAAGGAGGCATGGCCTGATAAGATTAAAATATAAAAAGGCCCATCTTCCATAATCTTTACAGGATGAGCCTTTTTTAAGTGTGTTGTATGTAAAAAATTATTCTCTACTGTATGGTTTTCCAACAGATGCTGGGAATTCTATCTGTTTTTTAAATATCATCATAATAATGAGAACCGAAATAAATGGAAGCATAAGAAAGAATTGATAAGGAATATTGGCGGATATTAATTCTAATTGGAATGCTATAACTTCGATGCCTGCGAATAAAAATCCTCCTAATATTGCTCTCTGTGGTTTCCAGCTTGCAAATATTGCAATTCCTATTGCCATAAATCCTCTCCCTGCCGAAATATTCGGAGAGTATGTACCCGTTATTGCGATTGGAAGATATGCTCCTGCAACACCTATTAAAGCTGAACCAATAATTGTTGTAAGATATCTTCTTCTTTTTACGTTTACCCCGACAACATCAGCTGCTTTTGGATTTTCTCCAATTGCCCTTGTTTCAAGCCCAACTTTGGTTTTATAATAAAACCAATATGAAATAATAACCGCAAAATACATAAAGTAAATGATAACATCCTGATTTAGAATACCTGAAATAATAGGGATTTTAGACAAGAAAGGTATAGTTACAATTGGGACATGTGGAGCTTGAGGGGCAGATAATCTTACTCCAACAATAATTTTATACAATAAATCAGAAAGCCCGGAACCAAAGATGACAAGAATTATACCAAGTATAAATTGATTAACCTTAAAGATTTCGTGAACAAACGCCAGTATAAAACCAAATGCTGCACCCATAAGAGCTCCTGCAATAAATCCTATTAGCCAACTGCCTGTGAGATAGGCAGTTACAAATCCAGTAGATGCTGAAGCAAGCAGAATACCTTCAGCAGAAACATTAAAGATTCCCGTCCTTCCTCCAAGTATAATTCCAAGGCTTGTCAACGTGTAAACCGTTGCGTATACCATTGTTTGAGATATAAAAGAGGTTATAAATGTCATTATTTACCTCCGTTTGGTTCAAATTTTTTTCTTATAATAACAATGAATAAGACAATTAATGCCTGGCTAAGAAATACCATTTCTACTGGGATTTGCATAGTTCTTTGAAGCGCATCAGCGCCAACTAGAAGCACTGCCATAAAAAAGGCTGCTATTGGAACACCTGTCGGGCTCCCTGCGACTACTAAGCTGGTTAAAATTCCGAATACTCCATACTGAGCTCCACTTGTTTTAGCAAAACCTTCTATAAGTTTTCCATGGATATTCATTACTTCAAGTGCTCCTGCTAGTCCTGCAAGGGCTCCTCCTAGAAGGAAAGTGAGCATAATTGTTCTCTGAAAATTTATTCCATAAGTTTGCGATGAATGTACATTATATCCCACTGAGGTGATTTCATATCCAAGTTTTGTCTTTTTTAGCAGTATATATACAAAAATTATCGCAAGTATAGCAAAAATGATAGAATATGGTATTCCATGAAAAAAACCAAGTGTTGCAGAACTTGACAGTGGTCTTGTAATGGGGTGTCCTTCCAACGGGTCCTTAAATGTTGGAGAGGTGGCAATAAAATTTACGAATAAGGCTGCAACAAAATTGAGCATAATGGTTGAAATAATTGGGTTTATATCGTATTTAGCTTTTAAAAAACCCGCAAACCATCCCCATAGACCTCCTGCTAAAATTCCAACAACTACCAGTAGAGGAATCATTATGAAGGCTGGCAGGCCAAAGTTTCCAATTAATAATCCTACTGCCGCGACAGCAGTTCCTCCGAAAAGCATCTGCCCCCAGGCACCTATATTGAAGAACTTGATCATAAAGGGTATCGTAAAAGCATAAGTTGTAAAAATGAGGGGAATTGTCTTTTTTATTGTCTCCTGGAATCCGAAAGCAGATTTAAAAGATGTAGTTACGAGAGTTTTTAAGGCTTCTGGAACACTAAAGCCAAGGAGAGCGATAATGATGGAGATAAGGCTAAAGGCGATAATAAGTGCTAATCCATATACAGACAAGCTTCTCAGGAGCTTTCTTCCGAGATCATTTTGAATTATGTTTTTCTTTTTCATTTTTTGTATACCTAACCTCCTATCATTAACAGGCCAATTTTATATTTATCAAATTCGCTTCTTTGAAAAATGCCCTTAAGCTCTCCATTATACAGAACAGCTATTCTATCGCTTATTATCATTAATTCATCTAGATCTTCATTTATACACAGAACAGCTCCGCCACTATTTCTGGTTTCAATAAGCTTATTGAATATAAATTCCACTGTTAAAACATCAAGTCCAGAAGTAGGATTATGTGTTATGAGTAAATCAGTTGGACTAACAAATGCCCTGCCCATAATTACTTTTTGAATATTACCACCAGATAAACGTCTGATTGCAAGCTCTTCGCTAGGCGTAGCCACATTGTAATCTTTAATTGTTTTCTTTGCTGCTTTTGTTGCTTCATCCCAATTGATAAAAAGATTTTTTTTGAAGAATCTTTTTTCTGTATGATGGCCAAGAAGTACATTTTCTTTTATACTCCCGTCATTGAGAATTCCTTCTTTGATTCTATCTTCTGGAGTATAAGCTACTCCTTTATTAAAAACAGAAAGTGTTGATAAGTGTTTGATACTTTCACCGTTTATAAGAATATCTCCATTGCTTAGGAGGGAAGGATTTATCATAGCGCTAGCAAGCTCTTTTTCACCATTTCCCGAGACAGAGGCAACACCAAATATTTCTCCTCCATAGACATCAAACGAGATGTTTTTCAACCCTTTACTTTTTTCTTTACCTTTCACTTCAATGTTTTTTACTGTACATACAGGCTTTTTACTTCTTTTGATGGTAGGTAATTCTACTTTGGGTAGTGCACTTTCTGTAACTTTGATATCTTTTTCCATAAACATAAGTTTTACCAGTTTTTCTTTACTCATTTGTTCTTTGCTTATTGTATCTTGAACTTTTCCTCTCTTAAGCACAGTCACTGAGTCGCAAGCTTCCATTATTTCTTTTATTTTATGTGTTATAAAGATTACCGTTACTTCTTTTTTTACAAGGGTTCTTAGAGATTTAAGTAATTGTCGAAATTCACTTTCTACAAGAGATGTTGTTG
>DAOWNX010000042.1 GCA_030642335.1 Caldisericota bacterium | reverse complement strand
TGCTATTCCAAAGTGTATTTTTGCTGACCAATCGGGGTATGCTTTTCTCTCGTTTGGAATATTTAAATGCTGAAGCTCATTAACAGTGTTGTACCAGAGCTCATTCAGGTCTTTTCTGTTTGGATTTTGATAAAGTTCTTTTTCAAAGAAGACAAACGTCATAACCCATCGGGCTGTGATCATAAGCTGGTTTCTCATTAGGCGTTTCATTTTTGGAGATATTTCCTCGTATGTTTTATTATCTATTCCTGTAAGTTTTTGATACCATTGTGCGTCTCTTGCCATTCTGCCAAAGAACATTGCAACAGCTTCTGTTGTAAAGATATGAGCAGGACCCCGCAGAGTGAAAGGCAATTCTCTGTTAATGTATTTGTCATAGATAGCGTGACCGTATTCGTGGAGCATTGTTTCCTGAGAACTTATATTTGACCGTATGTTGGCTAACACCCTTACATCGCCTGCTTTGTCAACAGATAGCGTAAATGCATGTTGGTTCTTTCCTTTTCTTTCATAGAGATCCGAACGTCCAAGGATATCCGTTATGTTGAGCCCTATGGAACTGTATGTGTTTTTAGTAAGCTCGACAAGATCTTTATCTTTTAACAAAGAATCGTAATCAAACCCATCAACTTCTGGTGCTTCTTGGAACCACAAGTCGGAGTAGTGCCATGGCATAAGTTCTGATTTTTTTGAATTGAGTTTCTTTGAAAGTGTCGTATCAATTTCATCTTTTATGTCTGCAAAGAGGGAATCTGTTTCCTCTTTAAACTTGTGGAACATATTATGAATTTCTTTTGTTGAAAGTTCTTGAAGGTCCATCATCATGTCGTAATAGTTCGAAAAGCCTAATAGTTTTGCATTTTCGTTTCGTAATTTGATAAGCTCTATGATACGGGGACCCATTTCTTTTCCAATTTCTTTTCCTGCTAACCATGCTTTTTTTCGTAATTCTATGTCAGTGCTATTTTTGAGAATATTGTCAATTTCATTGTTAGATACTTCTTTTCCATCAATTTTTGCACGGAAGTTTGCAAAAAGAGATTCGATTTCAACCTCTTTTTTTACGGCTTCCTGGATCTTTTCTTCAGGTAATTGATTGGGAAGCATTGAGTCGTATAGAAGTTTTATTTCTCTTTTTTCTACTTCTGAAAGAGATTCATCAGATTTTGCTTTTTTTACGATTTCAAATCGGTTTTTATCGGAAAGATACATTCTCATTTCTATTTCTGCTTTTTCTACTTCTTTCCCGTATTCTTCTTTGCCTGTTGTTGTGAGGTTCCAGTATGCCAGGGCTGTATGTTCCCACATTCTCTGGATATTGCTGTTTATTTCTTCAAGAAATATTTTAATATTCATTTTATTCTTCCCCCTTTTATGTATACTTTTATAGCCTATTCTATTTTTTAAAATTTTCAAGTCAAGTAAAAAATGCTATTTTTCTATTTCCCTTAATTTTTTGCTGTTTTTTAATTTGTGTTTTTTGTTAGTGGTATGGGAAAACTATTGATAAAAAAACTGTTAACAGTAAAATGCATAGTGGAGGTGATAAATGGAAAATTTTATAGAAAATAATAAAGATGGTTTGATCAAAATTGTGAGAGAGATACTGAAAATTAGAAGTGTGGAGCAGGAAGCAACAGAAAATGCTCCATTTGGCAAAGGTGTGAAAGCAGCATTGCAGCTTGCTCTTGCAACTGGTGAGGGAATGGGATTTAAGGTAAAAAACCTGGATAATTACGCTGGTTATGTTGAGTATGGCGAAGGAAAAGAATTAATAAGCGTTCTTGGGCATCTTGATGTTGTTCCAGAAGGGAATGGATGGGAATATCCGCCGTATGGTGCAGAAATTTGTGATGGTAAACTCTATGGGCGTGGCACAAGCGATGATAAGGGGCCTATAATGGCAGCTTTATTTGGTCTGTATGCAATAAAAGAAATGAGAATTCCCTTAAAAAAGAGGGTGAGAATTATTTTTGGTACCAATGAGGAATCAAACTGGAAAGGGATTAACTATTACAAGAGTATTGAAAAGGAACCTCTTATTGGTTTTACTCCGGATGGCAATTTTCCGGTAATTAATCGTGAAAAGGGAATACTGAGGATTACCCTGGTAAAAAAATTTGCATTGGATAATACGGATATCACTGTTAAGGGAGGAGAGCGGGCTAATATGGTTCCAGATTATGCAGAAGCAGTGTTAAATCAGAAAATGATAAAACAGATTCAAAACATCCCGGAAGGTATTTCCATTTCAGAGAACAAGATTATTGCAAAGGGGAGGTCTGCTCATGCAGCGAAACCCTGGCAGGGAGAAAATGCAGTAGCGATACTTTGTGAAACATTATCGCAGGTAAGTATGAGTGAGGATGCAAAATCTATTATACAATTTGTTTCTGATAAAATAGCAAGGACTTTTTACGGCGAAAAAATCGGAGTAGAAACGAATGATAAACTTTCAGGAAAACTCACGCTGAACCTTGGCGTACTAAATATTGACAAAAAACATGGCGAAATGCTTATTGATATACGTTATCCCGTTACTGGTAAACTGGAGGGAATCGTTGATAATATTAAAAGAGAAGCAGAAAAATATGGTATTTTGGTTGGGAAAATATTTAGTTTACCTCCTATTTTTGTTGATGAGAAAGAACCACTTGTGCAAAAATTAATTAGCACGTACGAAGAAGAAACAGGGGAAAAAGGGTGTGCAATGGCTATCGGGGGTGGGACTTATGCGAGGATAATGGATAAAGGCGTTGCTTTTGGGCCCGTGTTTCCCGGAGTAAAACCGGTAGAGCATGAGGCAAATGAATATATAAGCATTGATAATCTTGTAAAGCTTGCTAAAATTTATGCAAAAGCGATACAGCGACTTGCAGAATAGCATACAAATTTCTGTTTCAGGTAATTTTTCGCTTCAGAAGACTTTATTATGTGGCCAGATCTTTAGAGTATTTGAAACGGAGAATGGGTTTATTGTTCCACTCAATCGGTCTCTTTTGAAGCTTTTGCAGGAAAAAGATAAAATATATTGCACTGCATACGGGAAGCCTATTTCCCAAGCGGAAGTAAAAAATTTTTTAGGAATGAATGACGATATTGATAGTATTAAAGAAGAGCTTATAAGGAAAACAGCAAAATTTTCGCAGATTATTCAATATGGAAAAGGGTTGAGAATTATGCGGCAGAATCCGTATGAAACGACGATTTCGTTTCTATTCTCCATCCGGAACGCTATCCCTGTTATTAGACGTAAGTTAAACCTTCTTTCTGAAATAGTTGGTGAAGGTATAAGAGTAGATGGCACAATGTATTATTTTTTTCCTGAGAGTGAAGCTTTAAAAAATTTAGATACACAAAGTGTGGAAAAATTGCATCTTGGCTTTCGGGAAAAATGGTTTGTAGATTTTGTTCAAAATTACGATGAAACTTTTTTTGAGTGTATCTTAAAGAAAAGTTTTGAGGAGAAAGAAAAAAACCTTCTTAGCATTAAGGGTGTTGGGAAAAAAGTGGCTCACTGTATTTTACTTTTTTCTATGAACGAGCTCTCAGCGTTTCCCGTGGATGTGTGGATTAAAAGGGGCATGTATGAATTATTTGAGGTGAAGGGAAGCAGTAAAAAGGTTACCGAAATAGGAAGAGGGATATTTGGCAATTATGCAGGGTATGCTCAGGAGTATTTGTATTATTATTTGCGTAATTATTTTAAGTAGTTGAAATTTGTTTATAAAGTGTTAAAATATATTAGAACCCTGCGGAGTGCGTGTTAAACTTGGCGATTTAAGCCAACACTAAAAGTAGGGAAGCGGATGTGTGCTGAAAGTTGAAACGCTTCGGTGTTTCCCGGAGGTGCATCTGAAACTTCCACCTGTCCAATGGACTTCAAAATCTGTTAAGCCACGGCTCTTGCGGGGTAAATTGATGGAGGTAAAAATGACATCGCTGGTTATAGCAGTATGGGGATTGCTGATAGTAGCGACTGTGGGCGTTGTAGTAATGTTGATTTTTATTTTTAAAATGAAAAAATCAACAGAAAAAATGCTCAATGAAACGGAAAATCTTATTAAGAAAGTTGAAGAGCAGATAGATAGTTTGGGTAAGAATCTTAACAAAACTACGGAAAGCACAAAAGATGCTGCGTTTCACCTCAAAAATGTACTAAAAAATACGGAGAAAACAAGCGAATTTATAAAACTGGCAACGCCATTTGCAATTGTATTACTTGTTATGCAGGGTTTTATAAGAAAAACTGATTCAAAGCAGAGTAACATACTTGGCAAAATAATGGATATAGGAAAGTTTTTTGTTGCTGTGCAACAAGGATTTTTAGTAGCTAAAAAGATTTCATCTAATAAAAAAGGAGGTACTGTAAATTATGGAAGAAAACAGGACAAGTTCATTTCTTAGTGGGTTGTTTTGGGGTGGAATAACCGGATTTATCCTTGGTGTTTTGTTTGCACCGCGAGCTGGAGTTGAAACTAGAGAATTGCTTAAAGAAAAAGGGGAAGAGTTTGAAATGAAAGTGAAAGAAGCAAGCGATGAAATAAAAGCAAAAGGACGAGACATTCTAACAGGAAGTGGAGTGGAAATTCAGGAAGAAAGCGGAGAGAGTTAATTAAATTCTTCTCATTTTCGGGCAATAAAATATACTGGGGAGTCGTCTAATGGCAGGACGGGGGATTCTGGATCCCTTAATGATGGTTCGAATCCATCCTTCCCAGCCAAGTGGCGTAATAGAACAGCGGTTAGTTCGGGGGGCTCTCAATCCCCAGACCAGGGTTCAACTCCCTGTTACGCTGCCATTTTTATTTAATGAGGATTGCCTGGCTATTATTTTATGGGCCGAAAATGCTGTTTTCTAACAAAAAGCATATAAATTAAAATGAAAGTAGGAATTATAGGATTACCAAGAACCGGTAAAACGACTCTTTTTAAAGCGTTAATAGGGAAAGAAGTCCCTATATCTTTTGAAAAACCCAATATAGGAAGTGTAAAAGTTATTGACTATGAACTTGATAAACTTTCTTCTGTATTTCACCCCAAAAAGACAACTCGGGCAGAGATTAACTTTGTAGATATCCCTGGAATACCTGTCGGCATTGAAAACAAGAAGAGAAGAACCGAGATATATACATCGATAAGAAAGGTTGATGCTCTTGTTGAAGTTGTTGATGATTTTTCTGATGTGCGAGATACGGAGTCCTCCATAAAGGAGTTTGACGCAGACCTTATAATAATGGATCTTGACGTGGTCGAAAGGCGTTTGGAGCGCTTAAAAAAAGAGAAAAGAGATTCTGAAAAGGAAAGGGAAAAAACAGTTCTTGAGAAGTGTTTTAATATATTAAACAGCGAAAAACCTTTAAGAGATACAGAATTATCAGAAGAAGAAAAACATGCAGTAAAGGCATTTGAATTTTTTACATTAAAACCAATGTTTTATGTAATCAACATTTCTGATGGTAAAATTGAGAAAAGAGATGAAATAAGAAAGTTTCTTGCTGAGAAGTTCTTTGGAGAACATTTTATGTTTATTGTCATGCCTGTTAAACTCGAGCTTGAATTATCAGAGCTTTCTGAAGATGACAAAAAGGAATTTCTTTCTTCATATGGATTAGAAAAGCAAGCTCTGCCTGAATTTATTGATGCGGCGTATGCTCTGCTGAATTATGAAACGTTTTATACTGTTGGTAAAGATGAAGTAAGAGCCTGGACCATTACAAAAGGCACAAATGCAAGGAGTGCAGCAGGAAAAGTGCATTCTGACATCGAAAGAGGATTTATAGCGGCTGAAGTTATTTTATTTGAAGAATTTGAAAAGGTTAGATTTTCGTTGAAAGAAGCCAGAGAAAAAGGCATCCTTAGAATTGAAGGAGAGCATTATATTGTAAAGAATAAAGAGGTTGTGCATTTTAGATTTAATATCTGATGTGCGGCAAGTTTATACTTTATACAATTATTTTGTGTGACAATGATATTTGAAAATATACATTGTAAAATTTTTTTAAATTGTATTACAATTTATTTAATGAAAGAAAAAATCGTGGAAGAGATGTAGCATGGAAAAAAGTGTTATTTTCCTTAAAACTTTTCGTAAGTTAAAGAAGCAACTTTTTGAAGAGTGGGCGCGTATAGAAGTGGGGAAAAGAGTGCAAAAATCCAGGGCAGTGCTAAAGATATTTTTTGAAGTGCATGGCCTTGCAATACTAATGGGTGTAACGTCTATTGCGCTTATATCGCTCTTTATGCAAATTGATTATTTTACTTATGGAAGTTGGTTTTATAAAAGAATGAACACATTTGTTGGCGCTCTGTTCTATTTAACTGTTTTGGTTTTTTTCGTTATGCTCTTGCTTATTATTGTGCAGATAGATAGAGAGCGAGTCTTGAGAATTGAAAAATTAGAGGAATTAAAACAAATGGATATAGTTACAAGCACAATTCGGCAAATATCAAAAAATCCATCTTTTAATGAAAAAATTAAGATTGCGCTAAAAACTATAGAAAAGTACCTGGATGTCAAAAAATCCATTATTTATATTGTTGAAAATGACAAATTGGAACCAATTTATAAGAATAATATTTCAAAAAAAGAAGAGAAGGAAATCAAGGGCACTATTGCCAGTGGAGACAGCGTAAAATATAATATAAAACATTACAATCTACACGAGATAAATTATTACTATGCGGGACTAAAAACGAGGAAGTCATTTTCAAAATCACAGAAAAAATTCATATTACGCTGTGAAAGAAGTTTATTAAAGACTCTGGAAAGCGACAAGCTTTTTGATTCAACGCTTGAAAGCAGGAAAAAGAGAGAAGCGATAATTGAAAGGTATAAACATTTTCATACTTTCACATTAGAGCTTCAAAACGCCTGGATGATTGAAGGATTGTATTGGAACTTAGTAGTTAATGCGATCCCTCAGTATTTTCATGTACAATCAGCATCAATTATTGATGTTTCCGGCCCTCGGAAGAAGTGGAGTTTTTTATCGTTGCATAATATATCCAACCGTGTTGCAAAGATGGTTCAAGAAAAAATGGGAACCCCTGATTTTTCAGGTAACTTAACAGAGGTTAAAAATAATAAAAAAGTACTTTATATAAAAGATAC
>DAOWNX010000050.1 GCA_030642335.1 Caldisericota bacterium | reverse complement strand
TTCGGCTTATAATTAACATGAACTTTTCCATTTTCCACTTCATACAATGGCCAGAAGTTTGTTTCAACTGCTAATTTCGAATAAGACATTGTGAGAGCAGGATCAAATCTCCAGTTTGTGGTGCAAGGTTGAAGAACCGCAAGGAAAGCAGGCCCATCTGCCTCAAAACCTTTCTTTGCCTTGTTATATAAGTCTATTATATTATGATTTGTTGCCTGAGCAGTATAGGGAATTCGATGTGCAGCAGCAATTTCTACGATATTTTTTCGCCACTGAGGTTTGCCAAAGCTTTTCGAACCAGCTGGCACTGTTGTTGTACTTGCTCCATACGGTGTTGCAGCACTCCTCTGGTTACCCGTATTCATATAACCTTCGTTGTCATATACGACATACATAAAATTATGACCTCTCTCTAATGCTCCGGAAAGAGCCTGAAATCCTATGTCATATGTACCGCCATCACCACCAAATGCCAGAATATTTACATCCTTGTCAATTTTTCCTCTTTTTCTTAAAGATTTATACGCTGTCTCTATTCCGCTTGCTACCGCCGCCGCATTCTCAAATGTAACATGTATCCACGGCACTTTCCAGGCAGAAAAAGGATAAATTGTTGTAACAACTTCTAAACATCCTGTTGCGTTAGCAATAATAACAGGTTTATCTGATGCAGCAAGTATTGCTCTCACCATAGAACCTATACCGCACCCTGCACACATCCTATGTCCGGGAGCAAGTCCTACAGGTTTTGACATTATTTCTTTTAACGTAGTCATATCATTACCCCCTTAACCCTATGTATCTTTCTTCTTCCGAGTTTACCTTTCCCGAGAGTAGTTCGTTAAATGCTTTTTCTATATCACTCTTAAATATGTCTTTTCCACCGAGACCAAAAACATAGCTCTGAAGTTTTGGTCTTTTATCCAGTTCAAAGAGAGCATTTTTGATTTCAGCATAAACAGGTGCATAAGCACCAAAAGCCATTGAGCGGTCCAGTACACCAACTACAGGTATATCTTTCAACACTGTTCTCACTTCTTTATACGGGAAAGGCCTAAATAGTTTTGGTTTTAATAATCCGACTTTTTTACCCTCCGCTCGCATTTTATCTACAGTATCTTTGGCAGTACCCGCTGCAGATGAAAGAACTATTATCGCTGCATCTGCATCATCCAATTTGTATGATTCAAAATATGGATATTCTTTTCCAGTAATTTTGGAGAGCTCTTTTCCAGTCTCTAGATAAATTTTCTTTACGTGTCTCATTGCCTCTTCCTGCTGTCTTTTAATTTCAAAGTAGTAATCAGGTAAAGCAAGCGGACCGATCGTATATGGATGCTCCGTATCAAGTAAACATCTGTCTGGATTTCTTTCTCCTACAAATGCTTTTATCTTATCGTCATCAAATATCTCAACATTTTCTACGCTATGCCCGGTTATAAAACCATCCTGCATAACCATTGCAGGAAGTAATATATCAGGATGTTCTGCAAGTCTAATTGCTAAAAGCATATTTTCGTATACCTCTTGACCGTTTTCAGAAAATATTTGTATCCAACCAATTGTTGTTGCACCCATTGTATCAGAATGATCGCAATGAATATTGATTGGTGCAGATAACGCTCTATTTACAACAGGCATCACAATAGGCAATCTTAATCCTGGAACTGCTGCCACTACTTCCCACATTAGTGCCAATCCTTGAGATGCTGTTGCACACATTACTCTTGCTCCTGCCGCAGCCGCTCCTACAGTTGCTGACATTGCGGAATGCTCAGATTCTACAGGTATTGTTTCTGTACTGACAATACCATTTGCAACATATTGTGCAAAGAATTCAACAATTGGAGTTTGGGGAGTAATAGGGTAAGCAACAACTACATCAGGGTTAATCTGCCGCATTGCATCAGCCACAGCTTGCGTTCCCGATAGTGGTTTCCAAGTACTCATTTTCTCCACCTCCTTATTTTGAAGAAGTGGCTTCTTCTTCTCTTACCATTTCAATCGCATGTGTAGGACATTCATGGGCACAAATCCCACAACCTTTACAGAAATCTAAATCTGTCTCAAGTCTCACGGTGCCCTTATAAATTCTTCCATTAAAGCCTTTTACGCCTTCTTCCGATTTAACTATTGAAATGGCCATATCAGGACAGTATGCTACACAAAACATGCAATGTGTACATTTATCAGGATCCCAAATAGGTCGTGACGTTCTCCATGATCCTGTTTTATACTCAAGCGAGGATGCTGATGGAAGATCGGCACCACGCATAAGTTCTCTCCATCCTTTTTTTCCCATTACGATGCCACCTCCTCCCATGCTTTTCTCAGACCTTCTATATTCTTTTTGACCTTTTCCTCTCCTAACCTTGCAAGAAAATGTTCTTTAATTACATCCTCAACTGTTTCAAGCGGTATAATGTTAGTAGTTTTTATTAGAGCACCGAGCATCGGCACGTTTGGCGCATCAATACCCAATAATTTTAGCGAAATGCCAGTTGCATCAAGTATATAAACTTTACCATGAAAACCTGTACTCTTTTTTATTTCTTCTATAGATTTCGTGGTATTTACAATAAGTATTCCGTGTTCTTCACAAAGTCCCTGTGCAACAGGAACACTTCCTGCAATACCCTGGTCAAATACAAGCACTGCGTCAGGATTAACGATTGGTTCATGTGTTCTAATCTGTTTATCAGATATTCTTGTGTATGAAACAGTTGGCGCACCTCTTCTTTCTGAGCCATACTCAGGAAACGATTGAATCCATTTCCCAAGTTTAAATGCAGACTCTGCAAGAAGTTGAGATCCAGACTTTGCACCTTGGCCAGCTCTTGCATGCATTCTTACCTCATAGATTTCCTTCATGTTGGCCTCCCCAACTTAAAACTAAACAGTTTTCCAGGGAGAATTCCTCCCTGAGACTGTAACATTTGAACTAAAAAGATCTTATGCAATTTCTTCTACTTGGATGCACTGTACCGGACAATTTTCTGCAGCATCTTTGTTGCAATCTGCATCGGACTCAGCAGAAAGGGGAACAGCTTTCCCATCATCATTCATTGTCCAATTCTCCGGACAGATTGAAGCACATACACCACATCCAATGCAAGCTTCTGTGTCGTTTGTAACTTTATATTTTGCCATTTTTCACCTCCATAGTCGTATTATAAAAAAATTTTAGGTATTTGCAATGTATTTACTAAAGATTTTACTGTTTTCTCCATGGTTCAATGAGAAGCATAGCAGGAAGAAACAAGAGGGGAATGAAAATAATTCCGCTATACTGCTCTATTACAAACGAGCCAATTACCCGCAGAAGCCAAACATTAAAAAATGCAAAAAGAAACAACAACCCAAATGTAAGTAAAAAAATTCGATTTATTACAGAGGCACCATTTCTTCCTTTTTCAATATTATGATGAATTAGGGAAATAAAATAAAAAGGGATTACTAAGAGAATTAATTCTCTTAGTGGCAATATGACAGGAAGTAACTTTATATTGGACCCTGTCGTATTGAAAAACAGTGCTGAAAATATAAGTGAAAGAAAAATAATCAAAATCGAAAAAACAGAAACTATGCTGTAGGCAAACCTTCCTTTTTTATGCAAAGCAGAAAGAACAAACACCCCAATGAGCAATATAAATAAAGGGTATAGATCTTTTATACGCAATTCTAATATGAACATCAGAGAAAATTGATCGCTCATAAAAACAACGAGTCCAACAGACAGAAGCAATATGGCAGCTTCTATTTTGTGAAACAATTTTTTATCATACACACAAAAAAACATAAATGTAAATACAAATGGAAAATAAAAGAACAAAATTTCAGAAGCAAACAACGGTGGAATTAAACTAAAAAATTGAGGAGCTAATGTTCCAAATTCAAATAAATTAAAAATAAGCCCAAGTGCAATCATTAATGCCGAACTAATTCGTGAATGAAAAATATTCTGCATATCATACAAAGAAAATAGGAAAAAAAGTAGAGCAAAAATAAAATAAGTAATAGTAATTGCAGAGTAGTGGATTAAATATCTATTCAAAAGAAGTAGAGCAAAACTTCCTAAAATAGAAAATACTAAAAATTGTTTTGCACTGAATAATTGTACTGATCTCCATTTTTTTGCTACATCAACCATAAGAAAAAATAGGAGAATAATTATAATGGACATGATAGAAACTGGAAGACGGGAGGGTTTATTCATCGGTATTTCTGTCGTGTAATGTATATCGTCAACTTCAACTTCCACAGGATTTTTATTCAAGACAGCATAAATATATTTTTCCTGTAGAGGAGAAAAATGCACGGTTTCATTAAAAACTACAATTCCACCTGTCTTAACTTTTACAGCTGCATCTCCTGCTGCATTTCCCGCATTAATAATTCTAACAGCTACTCTCTGCACAGGAGTATGCGTAACAAATGAAGCTTTCGGTAAATATACCGGGGTAAATTTATCTTCGGAAATCCTTATTATCTTGATTTCCTCATTTAAAGGAATATTAATTGCATTGTCATTTTCATCGAATAAAATACTCTCATTACTTACTCTGTCCATCACTGTAAATGTATTATCAATTTTAAATTGTTCTTTATTGAGCGAGAGTACATTTTCACAATTTTTTACAGTGAAAAAGATATTAGGGAAATCGCCAAATTGATTTACTCGGCAGTTGTTTAATTCAATTTCTCCCTTGTAACCTGCCTGGTTTAATGCAACTATATTCACAAGTGCGCTTATAATTGCTGTTTTACTGTTTGTTAAAACATCTTCATAATAGACAAAGTCACCTTGATCTACATCTCTTCTAAATTCTGGGTATATTCCGTAAAAAACCAATGTATCCAGCATGTTTGTAATATTATCATGAGAAAAATGTCCATTAATTGTAATAAATACCGTTTTGTCAGGGTACATCATTCTTGCTTTTCGCAGCAAATTTTCATCCAATTCGCCATTTACCACAATCCCTACAATATCTCCAAATTTCCCAAAAGATAGAGTAGAATCATTTAAATTTTCAATAATAAGCAATTTTCCATGGGAATGTAAATCTTTTTGTACTTCTACAAGCGTGTTCTCTATTGAATTGAAATATTCTTCATCAGAAACAATATCGGGTATATCTACAAAAAAACCATCAAAGTCGAGGTTTGGATTTTCCTGATGTGTACGCATAGCAGTTGTGTTCGCAAAACAAGGCTTCACGTCATACACCATCGATATATCATACATATTAAGTCGTTCATTATACGGTTTTGCAAGTGGGTCAAGTAAAAAATATGTTTCAATTTTGTCTGTTGGCTTTACCACCCTATGGGGCTCATAAAAACTACTTTTTCCAGCACTTTTCAAAGTATATTGTATCTCTATTTCGGGTTCTGCAGGTTTTGTGTAGGTAAGTACTGCGCCATCTCGTCTTGCCGCTGAAACAAATACAGCAGACAGTATTTCACGGCTTGAGAAATCATCTGGAGTAAGCTCAAGGTAATCCTTTTTCAAATCATCCAGTTTTGCTTCTTTGTCGCTAATCTTCGTATAAGAAAACAAATTTAATTCAGAAAATAGTAATATGGCATTTTTATTATCAAAATGTTCGTGTCCCGCTACCTTTCCTGCATCAGTAACTTTATCTATCCCTATGGGAATGTCTGGATATTTTAGAAAAAATGACTGAGGTGATATTGTAGACAAGACTAGTCCATTAAGTACCGGACTCTCCGGATTACGATGTTTCGAAAGAGCAGAAGCATAAACTCCAGCCACAAATATTAAAATTAAGAGAAGAACAATAATAAATTTTTTCATAACGGATTATTATACGACTATTTTATTTTTTTCAAAACGTTGTATAGTAAACTTGTTATAAAACGTTTGTTTGTGGAGGCAGTGTGTTATGAAAATTGTTTTGAGGTTCGATTTAATCCTAACATTGTTAATAATTGATGTCTATTTTATGAAAAAAGCAAAGTCGTCTGTTACTGACAGTCTTTTATTAAACTAAGGAGAAATTGTAAATGAATATACTGGATCTCGCGTTGGCATTAATTGTATCAAAACTTCTTGGGGAAGGATTCATTCGTCTAAAGCAAATGGAAGTCTTAGGAGAATTATTTGCAGGAATAATTTTTGCATTCATAATGACCAGTTTTCCAATTATCAATCTAAACTATTTTGGACACATATTTTCATATAGTATGCATCTATCAGGAGAAACTTTCAATTTCTTTGCTAACATGGGCATTATTCTTCTTCTTTTTATAGTTGGCATGGAAACAAGTGTTATCGATCTAAAAAAAAGCGGGAAACGTGGTTTATCTACAGCAAGTCTTGGAGTTACAATCCCTTTTGTACTTGGCGCAATATTTTCAGCTAAAATACTTGGCTTTACCCCAAGACAATCCTTCATTGCTGGAGCAATATTCACTGCAACAAGTGTAGGTGTAACGGTAAGAGCTTTAATGGACTTAAAGCAGCTTCGTTCTGTTGCGGGAACGACGATAATAACAGCAGCAATAATTGATGATATTGCTGGAATAATGATATTAACCTTTGTTCTTGGTGCAGAATCACCTGCACAATTGATTTTAGGCTTCATTGTATTCTCAATAATTATAGTAAT
>DAOWNX010000007.1 GCA_030642335.1 Caldisericota bacterium | reverse complement strand
TCTTTCAATATGTCCTCCTAATTTTTTTATTTTCTTTTCTATGTTTTCATATCCTCTATCGACGTGAAGGATGTCAAGTACTCTACTTGTTCCTTTTGTTGCAAGTGCTGCCGTTATGAGAGCTGCTCCTCCTCGTAAATCCGTGGCTGCTACATTTGCACTGTTTAGTCGTTCTACTCCGTTTACTATGGCTGTATCGTGTTCTATTTGTATGGATGCTCCCATTTTTTGCAGTCCCTCTCCCGCTCTAAATCTGTTTTCAAATATGGTTTCTGTGATTATGCTCGTTCCTTTTGATACTGACATAAGAGACATTATTTGCGGTTGAACATCTGTTGGAAAGCCGGGGAAGGGGAGTGTTTTTATATTTACGCTTTTGAACCTCCCATCTGCAAATAGATGTACTTCATTATCGTTTGTTTCTATCTCTGCACCCATTTCTTTTAATTTCATAATGACCGGTTCAAAATCTTGTGTTCTTACATCTTTGATTGTAATATCTCCACGGGTTATCGCTCCCATTATGAGATATGTGGCTGCTTCTATGCGGTCCGGGATGAGAGTGAAATTCACAGGGTGAAGCTTTTTTACGCCTTTAATATATATAACACCTGGTCTTTTGGTCTGGATATTTGCGCCTGCTTTGTTCAGGAAATCTATAAGATTTTCTATTTCAGGTTCTCTTGCTGTATTTTCTAATACTGTAGTACCTTGAGCTTTTGTCGCTGCAATAATCAGGTTTTCTGTGGCTCCAACACTTGGGAAATCGAGGTATATAGATGTTCCTGTAAGTTTTTTTGCTTTTGCATGAAGATATCCTTTTTTCCAGCTTACTGTAGCTCCCAATTCTTTTAGTCCTTTAAGATGCAGATCTATCGGGCGAGCTCCAATGTTGCATCCTCCCAGAGAGGGAAGCATTGCTTCTTTGTTTCTTCCCATGAGTGCTCCCAGCAGTGTTTGGGTACCTCTTAAATTATGGTTTTTCTTATGGTCTATTTTTGATTTTATATTCCCGGTTGTGTCTATTGTAATCTTGTCTTTATTTTCTTCAATTTTAACGCCTAATCCTTTCAAGATATTGATGAAATTTATTACATCTACTACTCCTCCTGGTACTTTTTTGATATGTGTTTTTCCGTCTATTAGCAGAGCTGCCGAAAGGATGGGGAACGTTGCGTTTTTTGCTCCAGAAATTTTTACGATACCGTTAAGGGGTCTGCCGCCTTTAATTTCAAAGTATTCCATATGTGTTCTCCTCTGTTAAAAAGTTTTTTACTATGGTTGCGATTCTTTTCCCGGATTTACCATCTCCAAAAGGGTTTTTTACATGTGACATTTTATTGTAAATCTCTTTGTTGTCAAGTAAGTTTTCTATGTTTTTGATAATATTTTCTTTTTCTGTTCCGATGATTTTTACTATTCCGCTGTCTGCGGCTTCTGGCCGTTCTGTTACATTTCTTAGTAGCAGTATTGGTTTATGCAGCGAAGGTGCCTCTTCCTGGATACCTCCCGAGTCTGTGAGAATGAATAAGCTTTTTGCAACAAGTGGTATAAAATCTGTGTAACTCATAGGTTCCATAAGTTTTATATATTTGTTTTTGCCCAGGACATTTTTTACGGTTTTGCGGACTAATGGATTTTTGTGGACAGAAAATATAAATTGTATCTTATGCTTTTTGCTCACAAAATCTATTGCCTCACAGATATTTTGCATGGGTTTGCCCCAGTTTTCTCTTCTGTGGGCTGTAACAATAATAAATTTTTCATCGTTTTTTACAATTGAAATGGGGGTATCTGTTTTTAAATTTAAAATTTCCTGTACAGCGTCTACTATGGTATTTCCTGTAACAAAAATGGATTCCTCGGGAGTTCCTTCTTTTAACAAATTTTTTCTTGTAGAATTGGTAGGGGCAAAATGCAAATCTGCCAGGGTGTCCGTAAGTGTTCTGTTAATTTCTTCGGGGTATGGAAAGAATTTGTTATGAGTTCTTAAGCCCGCTTCTATATGGCCTATGGGTATTTTTTCATAAAATGCTGCAAGTGCTGCAGAGAATGTGGTTGTTGTATCTCCGTGTACAAGGACAAGATCTGGTTTCTCTTTATCAAATATTTTTTTTAGTCCATTCAGCACTTTTATTGTAATTTTCGTGAGGGTTTGCCTGTCTTCCATTACATTGAGATCATAATCTGCTTTCATACCAAATATATCTAATACTTGTTTCAGCATTTCTTGATGCTGGCTTGTAATCACAATTTTTGTGTTAATTTCCTTATATTTTTTTAGTTCCTTATAGACGGGATACATTTTTATTGCTTCGGGGCGTGTGCCGAAGATGAGAAAAACTTTTTTCTTTCTCATCTGACACCAAATGCAATATAAAGCCCTGTTACTGAAAGTGTTGTAGTTACAAGGTAGTACAAAATGGCTATTCTTCGCTGCGACCAACCCTTTTCAAGGAGTCTGTAATGTATATGTCCCAGGTCGTAGTGGAATGGAGATATCTCTTTTCTCGTTCGTCTAAAAATGGATGTAATGACCTCTGTGATAGGTATGCCTAATGTTAGCAGCGGGACCGCCATTGTAAAAAGTGTTGCAGTTTTGTATGCGCCCATAATTGAAATGGACGCCAGCAGGAATCCTAAAAGTTCTGCACCGGCATCACCTAAGAATATGCGTGCTGGATGAAAATTGTATATAAGGAATGCAACAAGTGTGCCACTAATGCCGAGCAAAAGCAGTGCAAGTGGTATATTTCCTTTATATATTGCTACAACTGAAAGGGTTATGGAGCAAATGGCTGCAATGCCCGACGCAAGTCCGTCAAGTCCGTCTATAATATTTAGTGCATTTGTAATGCCTACAATCCATATTGCTGAAAATAATATCCCTACCCATCCCAGGTTAACAAGATTACCTGTAAATGGATTTGTTATAAAGGTAAATTTTGTGCCGGTTATAATGATTATAAACGCAGCAGCAAATTGTATAACGAATTTTTTGACTACACTGAGGTTGTATTTATCATCCAGGGACATTCCTAAAAATATGATAGTTGCTCCGATAAATAACCCAAGGAATTGCGGGGTAAATTTGTGGATGAGGAGGAATAGAAGAACAAAGCTGCTGTATATTACAATGCCTCCCGTGAGTGGAACAGGGACGATATGAACTTTGTTTCTTCCATTTTCATTTTTTGGAATATCTATTATATTGAATTTTTTTCCTGCCCATATACCGATCGGGGTGAAAAACGATGCAAAGAAAAATCCATACAGAAAGTAGAGTTTTAGTGAAATCACATTTTTAGTAATGAGACTCAGTATAGCTTTCATTTTGTACCGTAAATTCTGTCTCCTGCGTCTCCTAATCCGGGTACAATGTACCCGTGCGAATTGAGCTTCTCGTCAATTGCAATTGTGTAAATAGGTACTTCTGGAAAACGATCGCTCAATACTTTTATTCCTTCCGGTGCAGAAATGAGACATACAAAGATAATGTTGGTTGCTCCGTGTTCTTTCACTAGCTCTACCGATTTTACTGCAGACCCGCCAGTTGCAAGCATTGGGTCAACAATAAACACATGGCAGGAGCTTATATTGTCTGGCAGTTTACAATAATATTCGACAGGCTGGAGTGTTTCTGGATCTCTATACAAGCCGATATGTCCAACTTTTGCTGTTGGAATAAGATCTACAATGCCTTCGGCCATTATAATGCCTGCCCGGAGGATTGGTACAACGGCAATATCGTTTTTTAACACCATTCCTTTTGTTTTACCTATGGGAGTTTCTATATCTGTTTCTATTAATTTTGTGTCACGGGAAATTTCGTATACCATTAGAGCAGAAACTTCTTTGGCGAGTTCCCTGAACTCTTTTGTAGTCGTTGTTTTATCTCTCAGCAGTGTTAATTTATGTTGCATCAAAGGATGGTTTAGTACATAAACATTTTCTCTCATTAATCCCTCCTATTTTATATAGCTAATTCCCTGGTAAAGGGGAAATTTGTTTGTTAATTCTTTTACGTCTTTCCTTATCTTTTCAAGTTCTTCTTCATTGTTTCTACTAATGATTGTTTTATCAATTAATTCTGCTACAATTTCCATTTCTTTTTCTTTCATTCCTCTTGTCGTAAGGGCAGGTGTTCCCAGTCTCAGCCCACTTGTTTTTGTATGTGGGAGCGGGTCAAACGGGATTGCTTCTTTGTTTGTTGTTATTCCTACTGAGTCAAGTAGTCTTTCGGCATCCCGTCCCGTGATGTTTTTGCTAGTCAGATCGATGCTTAACATATGGTTATCTGTTCCTCCGCTTACCAGTCGGTATCCGCGGTTGCTTAATGAATTTGCAAGAGTTTTAGCATTTTTTAAGATTTGTTTTTGATATTCTATGAAATCTGGTTGCATTGCAAGTTTTAATGCTACTGCTTTTGCGGCAATAACGTGTTCAAATGGTCCTCCCTGCGTTCCGGGGAATATCGCCCTGTTTATCATTTTTGCATGTTCTTCTTTGAATAAGATCATTCCTCCTCGTGGCCCTCTTAGCGTTTTGTGTGTTGTGGTTGTGACAAAATCAGCAAAAGGAACAGGTGTCGGATGTAGCTTTGTTGCGACGAGGCCTGCGATGTGAGCAATATCTACCATGAGATATGCTTCTACCGATTTTGCAATATCATGAAATTTTTTAAAATCTATAAATCTAGAATATGCACTTGCTCCTGCGACAATAACCTTTGGTTTGTATTTTTTTGCGAGGTCTTCTACTTCGTTGTAATCGATAAACTCTTTTTCTTTATCCACTCCGTAATGTACCACGTTGAAGTATTTCCCTGATATGTTTACAGGGCTTCCGTGGCTCAGGTGACCTCCGGCATTTAAATCCATTCCCAGGAATGTATCTCCTGGCTGCATCGTTGCATAGTACACGGCAACATTTGCTTGTGTGCCTGAATGAGGTTGCACGTTTGCTCCTTCTGCTTCAAATAGAGTTTTTGCGCGTTCTATTGCAAGGCTTTCCACGACATCGATAAATTCGCATCCGCCATAGTACCTTCTATTTGGATATCCTTCGGCGTATTTATTTGTTAACACCGATCCTTGTGCTTCGAGAATAGGATTTTGGACAAAATTTTCTGATGCGATAAGTTCAAGTTTATTCCGTTGTCTGTTTAGTTCATTTTCCAGTGCTTCTGCCACTTCTCTATCTACATCGATTATTTTCATAAAGGTTGACCTCCTTCTCTATACTTTATACTAAACTTTCAATAAAAATCAACTATTGGTATCTATGTGGTAGAACTGCTTGAATTTTTTACGTAGTGATTCCGGGATGTCGAATGCCTCGTTGATGAAGCTGCTCTTTATTACTTCTTCCGGCGTATCTTCCATTTGAATTTTCCCGTTGTATAGTACGAATACTTTTTCACTGACAAATTGTACGGCTTCAATATCGTGTGTTGCGATGAATACAATGCTTTTTTCTCCAAGTTTTTTTAGTAGCAAGGAAACTTCAATTTTGTATTTAGGGTCAAGAAAATTGAAGGGTTCGTCTATCAGGACGATGTCGGGCGATTGAGCGAATATTCTGCCGAGAAGAACTCTTTTTCTTTCTCCTGTGCTCAGTGAAAGGAAGTTTTTGTCCTTGATATTTTCAAGATGCAACTCGTTAACCACATCTTGAATTTGTCTGTCTGCTTTTTCGAAAGGGAAGTTTCCCCAACTGATTATTTCTTCTATTGAAAGAGGAATATTGGGCATTTCACTTTCAAGGAATCCTATTGTTTGGGAAATTTCTTTTAGAGAGAACAAACTTAAATTCTTTTCATTGATTGAAATACTTCCATCTTTTTGAGGGAGAAATTTTATAAGTATTTTAAGAAGTGTGGTTTTTCCGCTTCCATTTTTCCCGATGAGGCAGTAAACACCATTTTCTTTGATTTCCAGGTCGAGGTTGTCCAGGACGTTATTTTCTCCGTATGAAAAACATAATTTTTTTATATTAATGTTGTGCATTTTTACTCCTGAAGAAGAGATAAATAAAGAAAGGGGCACCGATAAGCGCTGTTATAGTGTTAATGGGTATTTCTTGAGAAGGGAGCACCGTCCTTGATATCAGATCGAACGCGGGAAGCAGCGTGATGCCTAAAAGAAGTGTAACAATTGTTAATTTTTTTCTTTCTTCGCCTGCAATAAGTCTTCCGATATGCGGCGTAAAAAGCCCGATGAAGCTTATACTCCCGGCGATCATTACTGATGCTGCTGCAATCAAGGCAGAAACGGCAAGCATGAGTGGCACGAATTTACTGAGATTTATGCCAAGCGAGTGAGCGGTGAGGTCGCTTGATAGATATATGTTCATTTTTTTTGCGTTGAATAGAATGTATATAAATCCTACGACAAGAAAAGGGACTGCAAATAAAAATTCTGAGATATTTGCGGTATTAAAGCCCTTTAATGCCCAAAATGTACTTTTAATAAATATATCTTTTTTGTAGAAGATAAGAAAATTATTTACGGCGGATAGCATATACGATATTGCGATACCCAGGAGGACTATTGCTATTTTTGATTCCAGGAAATTCTTTAATCTTGCGATTTTTACAATGCCAAATATTAGTATTACTGAAAACGAGAAAGCGATAATAGACATGATGGATATACCAAATAGCGTACTGCTTACACCAAGCATAATTGCAACACTTATTCCTAATTCAGCAGCTGATGATATACCTAAAAAGTACGGATCAACTAGCGGGTTTCGAAAGATTGTTTGCATGATGAGGCCTGCAATTGCAAGCATGCTCCCGACTGCAGCTGCAGCTAAAAATCTGGGGAGTCTTATCTGGATGATAACACTCCGTGACAATGCATCTCCATTTCCTGTTAGTACTTTAAATACTGTTTTTAGCGGAGTATTGATATCTCCTATGGAGAGAGACAGCAGGAATATGACGACAAAGCTAAAAATTAAAGGTATTAACAAAAATTTTAGTTTGTTGTTAGTCGTTTCCATACAGGATTTCGTATAGTCTTGTCAGGCCGTTCAGGATTCTTGGTGAAGGTCTTTCGAATAGGTCCGGGTCTTCAATGTAGATTTCTCCATTTTTTACGGCATTTATTTCATTCCACCCTGGCCGTTTTTCAATGTCTGATTTTTCGCTTGAGTAGAGAAGAATAATTGTGTCAGGGTTTTCTTTTATTACGTATTCACTGTTTACTATGGGCCAATCTCCTTTTAGATTTTTTGTGATGTTTATGCCGCCAGCTCCTTCGATTAGGGCGTTTACGAATGTATCTTCGCCTACAGATATTTGTGGGTTGTTCCATATTTCTACGTAGATTTTTTTCTTGTTTGTCTCAGGGATATTTTTTACTTTGTCTGTTATGTTGTTTTCAATCACCTGAAGTTTTTTTATTAAATTTACGCTTTCTTCTACTTTGCCGGTGATGTTCCCTATTGCAGAAATCAGTGTGTATATATTGTTTATCGTATGCGGGTCAGAGGTGTATATTTTTAATCCGAGAGCCCTGAGCTTGTCTATCACGGAGAGCGGCGTGCCTCTTGCAATGAGTATTATGTCCGGGGAAAGTGCAAAAATTTTCTCTATGGAAGGATTAAAGAATCCCCCTACTTGGGTTTTGTTTTTAGCGTCTTTTGGATAATCAGAAAAATTTGATACACCAACTATTTTGTCCTCTGCGCCGATAGCGTACAATATTTCTGTGATGTTTGCTCCAAGAGATATAATTCTATATGGCTCTGTGTATAGGCTGGTGTCTTGACGCAGAGCATCTTTTTTATTGAATATAGGATAAAAAGTAATTGAGCAGGAGTTGTTTTTTTGTTTCGATATGCCGTTAATGAGCAAGGCAACATATCGTATATCTATTGCTGTTCTCCCGTTTATAACAAAAAGTTTTTCCGCAAAAATAAATGTTTTATTCTTTGCGACCCCTGTGTTTTTCCCTAAGGTGAGTTTCCCTGTTCTGTTTCCATATTTAAGTAAAATTGATTTGTCTTCTTTGTTATATTCTACAATTCCTCCCGCGCTTTCTACCGTTGCCCTGAGTGGTATTAGAAAAACATTATTTTTTATGAAAGGTTTGTACGGAAGCATAAAGTCATTGTTTAATGTATCTCTGATATATGTGGAATCTGTCGAGTAATTGAATTGGTAGCTTGAGGTAGAAGTGGTTGGTAGTGAAATAAATATGATTGATATGATTAGAATAACAAAAACTAATTTTTTAATTGCTTTCATATTTGACCTCCTTAAGGGAAATTATAGCAAGCTTCATCCTTATTTCAAATGTTATGCATTGAATTAATGAGATGTACTGGTGATGCCTATTTAAAAATGAATGTGAAATTGTCATCACTTAAACGTTCAATGGAAAAATGCAACTTGACTTTTTTGTAGATGCTTTATAATTTAGTTAGAGAATGTAATTGATCTGTATATCTTAAAATAGGAGGTTTCGTTATGTCAAAAATGGGTCATGAAACTTGCAAAAAAATGCCTGTTCTAAAAATAGGCGATTTGACTGCTAACATCCCGATTGTTCAGGGAGGGATGAGTGTTGGTATATCTCTCTCTAATCTTACTTCTGCAGTTACAAACGAGGGAGGAATAGGGGTAATTGGTGCAGCAGGAATTGGTATGCTGGAACCCGATTTCAGAAGTAATTTTGAAGAAGCAAATAAACGAGCGTTGAAAAGAGAAATCAGAAAAGCGAAAAAGAAGACAAACGGCATTATCGGTGTTAATATAATGGTAGCTCTTTCGGATTTCTCTAATCTTGTCCGTGTTGCAGTGGAAGAGGGTGCAGACTTAATTTTTGCAGGGGCAGGGCTCCCCTTAAAAAGCCTCAAGGCAATGATGAATACCACAAAAGAGATCAAAACTAAATTTGTTCCCATAGTGTCTTCCTCAAGAGCTGCCGAGCTCATATTTACCTACTGGGCGCGACATTATAACGAAGTACCAAGCGCAGTAGTTGTTGAAGGGCCAATGGCCGGTGGCCACCTTGGTTTTGCAAAGAAGCAGATCAATGATAAGAAGTATAGCCTTGAAAAGATATTGCCGGAAGTGATTTCTGTGGTGAAATCTTTCGCGAAGCGTTTTAATAAAGATATACCTGTTATTGCGGCAGGGGGGATATACACTGGTGCTGATATCCATAAATTTATGCAGTTAGGCGCAGATGGTGTCCAGATGGCGACAAGGTTTGTTGGCACTGATGAATGTGATGCTTCGGACAAATTTAAAGAGGCATATATAAAGTGCAAAAAAGAAGATATCATAATTATTGATAGTCCCGTAGGTTTGCCGGGAAGAGCAATTAGAAATAAATTTCTTGAAGATGTTGCAATGGGAAAGAAACAACCTTTTACATGCACGTATAAATGTTTAAAAATGTGTGATTATAAAAAAGTTCCGTACTGCATTGCTCTTGCGTTAACAAATGCTAAAAAAGGTTTTCTTGAAAATGGGTTTGCTTTTTCTGGAGCCAATGCCTGGAGGGTGAACAAAATTGTATCAGTTAAAGAACTTTTTGATTCATTAATAAAAGAATATCAAGAAGCTGCTGCGCAATAGTTATTCAGTATTATGTTTGTTTAGTTTATCTTTCTTGCGAGAGCAATAAAGTAAATATTTGATTTTGTTTTTCTTGCGATTGCTTTTGTGATTTCAGCTGCGGTATTCCCTGTGGTGTAGACGTCATCTATGATCACTATGTTTCCTTCTATTTTATCGGTCATTTTGAACGCGCTTTTTAGATTTTCTTTTCTTTCTCTTTTATTTAATCCAACCTGTTTTTTAGTTTCTTTTGTTTTCTTCAGTCCGTTCAAAATAGGAATTTTATTTGTTTTAGAAATTTCTTTTGCCAGCAGATATGTTTGATTGAATCCTCTTTTCCTTGTCTCGGAATGTGTCATGGGTACAAATCCTATATGTTCAAACTGCATCTTTTCTTTACTTACGAAATCAATTATTGTATTGGCTAAATCTTTTGCAATGATTTTTCTCTTTCTGAACTTTAATATTTTAATTGATTTTTCCATTGTCCCTTTGTATTCTGTGATCGCATAAAAATAGATGTTTTTCTTATGCTCAATTAAGGGGTATTCAAGGTATCTTATTTTTTCTTTGCAGTCACCGCATATATTTTCTCCATCTGTATTTTTCCCGCATATCAGACAGTGCGAAGGGAGCAAGAGATTTAAAGGATTAAATTTATTGGCCAAATGTTTTGCTAAAGAGGTCAAAATTTTCCTCTGCCCTTTCTTTAAGAGTAATTAATTTTTCTTTGAATTTTTTCTGTATTGTTTCCCTTTTCGCGAAATTTTTGTTAAATACGTTTTTAAAATCGTTTATCGATAAATTTTCATAGCTTTCTATTCCATTTATTGCCAATTCTTCCATGAGGGAGCGAACTTTTGGGTCATAGGATAGGCCTACAAATGCTTTTTCTTTCAGGGCTGAAAGGAGAATTGCGTGGTATCGCATTCCGACGACAAATTCGCTTTTTTCTATTATGTACGGGTATTGTTCAATATACTCCGGTGTGATTAATGGGCTTTCTAAAATTGCTGATAGATTTCTTGCAACTTCTCCGTCTCTTTCCGGGTAGAAAGGGAGGATAATTATCGGAAGGCCTGTGCTTTTTTTGATATAGCTTCCAATATTTGCAAGTACTATTAATGGGGGCATTTTCCTGGCTTTTCCTATTGCATAGATAACGAAACGGTCAAACGGAATAGGTATACTTCTTTGCTCTTTGTAAAGAAAGGCCAAATCGCTTGTGAGATTGATTTTTTTTATGACGCCTATGTCTCTTAGTATATCTTGTGAATGGATATCTCTTACCGTTATAAGATCTGCCCTATTAAGGGCATTTTTTACTGCAATTTTATTTGTCTGTTTATTTAATGGTCCTATCCCTTGCGCAAATACGGCAGTCTTTTTATGCAGCAATTTTGCAACTTTTATGATAAAGAAGTAGTAATATAAACTTTTTGAGCTTGTTTTGTCTTGTAGAATTCCTCCGCCTCCGCTGATTACGACATCACTTTTTTTAATGGCAGAGTAAATTGCTTTTATGCTGTTTCTCTTGAATTCATTTATATTTTGCGGATTTTTTGTGAGGGAATATACGCAATGTCCTTTGTCCTCGAATTTTGTTTTCATAACATGAAAGATCATTTCGTCCCCTGCATTTCCAAAGCCAAAGTACCCTGTCAGTAAAATTTTCATCTTTCCCCTTTCCCCATCATTACTCTGAAAGCAAATGAGATAACATTTCCCATTCTTATAATCCTTTTGGGTTGTATAATGATGCGATACAACCATTCTAATCCCATTCGTTGGATAAGATTGGGGGCTCTTTTTACTTTGCCACTCCAGACATCTAACGACCCCCCTATTCCTACGTTGAGAGGTGTATTTAATTCGTCCTTGTGGAGCCATATCCATTTTTCCTGTTTTCCGCCTCCCATTCCAACAAGCAGTATCTGAGTGTTGTTTTTCTTAATCTCTCTTATGATATTTTTCTCTTCCCTTTCGTCAAAATAACCAGAATGAAAGCCAACTATATTGATATTTGGGAAGGTATCCTTTATATTTTTGACTGCTTTTTTTAACACTTTTTCTTTGGCTCCTAACAGGTATACTTTGTAGTCTTTTTTATTTGCAAACTCTAAAAGGTGCCATGCGAACTCTACTCCGGGTATTCTGTGCAAGATTCGCTCTCCTCGCATTCTGGCTCCCCATACGATACCTATTCCATCTGGAATGACAAGGTCGCTTTTTTTGACAATATCAAAAAAAGCTTTATCTTTAAAAACTTTTCCAGCCATTTCTCCGTTTAATGTTACAATGAGATGAAATTTCCTTGATTTGATAAACTGTTCTGTGATATGTAATGTATTTCTCATATTCCTATTGGATATTGTTATGTTGAAAAAATTTATTTCCTCTTTTTTTCTTTCAGGGTACCAGGTAAGCAAAAAGATAAACTTTGGCAATGAAAGAATTCTTGGCAATCTTTTCGGATTCAGGATGAATCTATAAAACCATTCTAACCCCATTTTTTGAACAGTTTGTGGTGCCCTTTTGAATTCACCGGACAGCACATTAAAACTTCCTCCTACTCCCATGGCAAATTTTACATTTAGTCGATTTAGATTGTTATAGATAAACTTTTCTTGTTTCGGACTTCCCATGCCAACAAACAGTATATCTGCATTGCTGTTTTTTATGTCAGTAGCGACTTTTTCTTCGTTTTCGAAATATCCATTATGAAATCCGGCTATTTCTATTTGTGGGTGACTGTTTTTGATTACGGTTATGGCTTTTTTTATTGTTTCTTCTTTTGATCCAAGTAGATAAACTCTGTATTTATTCTTGGCTGAAAGCTTTAAAACGGACATAAACAGATCTATTCCTGCAATGCGTTCTTTGATTTTCTTTTTGTATAATATTTTTGATCCCCAGATTATTCCAATTCCATCGACAAAGTTCAGGTCGCTTTTTTTCAAAATCTCTTCTAATTCGTCATCTTTTTTTGCTTTAAGAACTTTTTCTGGGTTTATTGCTACGGCAAAACGCGGTGTTTTGTTATGTAGAAAGGTTTTTATTTTATCGATTGCTTCTTTTATTGTAATATTGTCAACGGGGATGTCGGCAATGTTTATCCTCATATCCTCATATATATAAATCCCAATTTTTTTGCTTTTTCTTTGTCGATGAGTCTTCTTGCATCAAATATAATAGCATTTTTTTTGGTTAATTTTTTCCATTTGCGGGGCTCTATCTTGATGTTGCCCTGTTTTATCGGGAGAATAATGACATCGGCGTCTTTTACAGTTTCCTGAATACTATTTCTTTTTAGCGGGAAATTCCCCGTTACATTGGGGTCAAACCAACTGACTTCTCCGCCGCTTTGTAGTATAAGGTCTTTTAATCGCAGTGCCGGGCTTTCTGAAGTATCAGGGGAGTTATCTTTCATTGCTATTCCGAGGATTGCAAATTTACTGTGTTCAATTTCTTTGCCTATTTTTTTTAATGTACTTTCTAAACAATTTAAGATGTTTCTTGGTCTTTGTTGATTTACTTCTCTTACTGTATGTAAAATTTCCATCGGTAATTTCATTTTATCTGTTTTATTAAAGATGTAGAGGGAGGAATATGGGATACAGTGTCCTCCTACTCCGATTCCAGGCTTGAGCAGATGTACACGCTTGTGTGTATTTGCTACATTTATTACCTCTACAGTATCGATATTCATTTTTTCTGTGAGTGAAGCAAGTTCATTTGCAAGTGCAATGTTTACATCTCTTGAACTATTTTCAATGAGTTTTGCTATTTCTACAACTTCTGGCTCTGTTGCAACCATTATATTTTCCTTATTTATTATTTTTAGCAGTTTATATGCTTTATTCGTACTTTTTTTATCTATTCCTGCAACTGCTACTGGCATAGTTTGAAATTCTTCAAATGCTTTTCCTTCCGCAATGCGTTCTGAAGAGTATGCTAAATAAAAATCTTTTGAGCACTTTAGTTTGCTTTCCTTTTCAAGGATAGGCAGTACTACTTCTCTTGTAGTGCCAGGTGGTACGGTGGAGCGAATAAGCACAAGGTCTCCTTTTTTGAGGTTCTTCCCTATTGATTTTATTGCAGCATTAAAGATTTCTTTTTGCAGTACGCCATTTGTAATAGGAATTCCTACGGTGACAATAATTTTATCTGCATTTTTAAGGCCTTCCTCGACCGAGTTTGTGGGGACAAAAAGACCTTTTTTTACTGTGTTTTCTAAAATTTCTTCTATTGTTTTGCCTTTGTATTTTTCAATAATGTGTGTTTTATATTTTTTAAGACCTTTAACATATTCACTATTTATATCAATGCCGTATACTTTTTTTCCGCACATTGCATATGTGAGCGATAACGGTAATCCTACAAAACCTAATCCTAATACTGCTATATTTTTCATATTTTCCTCCGCAAAAGCATTACTAACTAATTGCAATTTTACAAAAGGAAAAAATATTTGCAACTATCATTTTTTTATGACTTACGACTTGACTAATGGAAAAAAGCTTTTATTATGTATTTACGATGAAAATTTTCGATGAAATTCTCCAGACATTGACTGATTTTTCTATTAAAGACGTACGTGTCGGTAAAAACTGGACTGTGATTGAAAGCAGGAATTGTGGGTTTGGATTAAATTTCCCTGAGACATATCATATGTTCACTCGATTTACAGGCGAACTTATCGGTAAAAGTGCAAAGGAAATTGCTCAATTTTCAAAATCCTGGAATCCAACTGAGGCAAGCATTGGAGTTGCTGCCATTAATTCTTTAATAGACCCTGTCGGGGAGAAAATTAATGGATTAGATTACATTGAGGAAATTGCGCAAGGTAAGAAAATTGTGTTCATCGGGCATTTTCCCAGGTTGGGTAAGATAAAAAACAGAGCAAAGTCTTTAGAAATTATAGAGAAAGCGCCAAAGGAAGGTGATTATCCCGATACTGCATCTGAGTTTCTTATTCCACGGGCGGATATAGTGGTAATTTCGGGGAGTGTATTTGTTAATAAAACTTACAAGAGACTACTTGAATTATCTAAAAATTGTTATACAATATTACTTGGGCCATCCGTAATAATGAGTGATGTTTTATTTGAGTATGGCGTGGATGCGCTTGCTGGAAGTACAGTACTAAATCCCACAAAGGTATTGATCACTGTTTCCCAAGGAGCTCATTTGAAAGATTTTAGCAAGTACCTTCAATATATAATACGGTTTAGAGAAAAAAGGTGAAGCTATGCTTACAGAACTCTCTGTAAAAGATTTCATTAGAAAACTAGCGTTAGATACTCCTACTCCCGGCGGAGAAGTGTAGCTGCTTTAACTGGCTCGATGAGCGCAGCTCTTATTGAAATGGTTTTGCAGATTTCTTTAAAAAAGAAAGGTGACCCGGACGAAGTAGAAAAATGTAAAGAGGTAGCAAAAAAGTGTAGTAGATTATCAAAAAAGCTGATTTTGCTTGTGGACGAAGACGCAAATGCTTTTGATAAGGTGATGGCGGCATATAAAATGCCGAGGAAAGAGAAGGAAGAAAAAGAGCATAGAAGGAAGGAAATACAATTAGGACTGAAGGCTGCGTCTCTTGTACCACTTGAGGTGATGCGCAACGTTAAAGAGGTGTTTGATTATTTTGATTTTGTGATAAACACTACAGTGGATTCAGCTATAAGTGACGTAGGAGTAGCATTGCTTCTCGCAGATACTGCTACTCGGGGTGCTTTTTACAATGTAGTTATTAACTTAAAATTTTTGAAAGATGAGAATTTTAAGAAGGAAATAGAGGATGAGGCAACAAAAATAATACTTTTTGTAAAAAGCAAGTTAGATGTTTTTG
>DAOWNX010000084.1 GCA_030642335.1 Caldisericota bacterium | reverse complement strand
TCTCAATTTCATCAATTTTTATGCTCCCACTGCTAGTAAAATGAGAAGAAAAAAGAAAAACCACACTCGTGTTGTTAATCTCTAATAATTTAATATCCTTTATAAACGGCCTTACATCTTTTTTAACATTTGCCCCTTTTTTCTGTCTCAAAACAACAATACTTGGCATCTCCAAAATAGCAAAGATCTTTTTCTCAAGCACCTCTTCTAAAAGTGACTTCTTAATCTCGGCGTAGATAAAATGCGTTAGTATTGCAGGAAGAGAAGTAATAGAAGGAAGATTGTCTGGTATTTCATTAATCCGTTTAATATTTATAATGCCATCAAACGCTGTGTCAAGAAGAGCTTTTATTCTATCTATAGCTACATCTTCGCTCAAATAAAAATCAAAAAATTCATCTTCACCCAGCATACCGACGCTCAAAGGAAATCCCATCTCTACTTTAACGCGAGAGTTGAATCCTTCTGTGAATCTTAATGGAAGGAACGTTCTCCTCAGTCCGCGAGCAACAGTACGCGTAAAATCTACATGCCCCAGATAGCAAATGTCTTCTGGCCATTCAAAATTTACTCGTATTCTCATGATTTCATAATACAATGGAAATAAAATATTTCAATCGTGCATTTTCCATTAGTCTGTCTCGTTTTCACCATAGGTAAAATCCATTAGGTGCATCCCGTAAATTTCATCAAAATCAAACTTTTTATAAAATGCTCCTTTATCTGGGTCTGTTATCAAAATAACATCGTAGAATCCTTTAAAATATGAAACTGCAAACTCCATTATCCGTTTACCAATGCCTTTGCCTTGATACTCCTCCAGAACCTCAATTAAAGTAATAAACGCAAACATTGCACCATCGCTTATTGCAGTAAGAAAACCTATAAGTTTGCCGCTATCTCTTACTGTGATAATAAGGTTGGATCCGCTTAAAAGCTTTTTTTTAATTTCCATTTGAGGTGGAGACTTCCAGTGTTGAAAAAAAGGCTCAAGCTCATCTGGAACGATAACCCCGTTTACTTCATATTCAATCATCTGTTTCTCCTTAAAATTTATACATGTACATTGTTTATTATACCTCTTTTACCTCTGCACAAAAATGATCGATGTTTTTTAAAAAGTTAACCTGCGAAGTTATAAGTATTCCTTCAATTTTTTTCTTCATTATTCTCACTTCATATATAAAGAGTATAACTATTAGTATCATCGTTGAGAAATCAGCAAGAGGAAAACTGAAACTCATCATCACTTATGCCATTCAAAAGAATATTCGTCAAACCGTCCTTTGCATCTTCTATGGATTGTTCCAGTTTTTTGACTTCTTTGTAAAGTATATTTTTTTAACTCTTCTGTCGTTTTTATCTTTACGTCTTCCCACATATCCGTTTTTCTCTAATTTTTGCAACGTCTGGGTGACAGTTGTATCATCAAGATCAAGCTGTTCACTAATCTCTTCCTGGCTAATACCATCTCACTCGTGTAACAAAAATCTTAATATGTTTGATTGGCCACTGCCAATTTTGAATTCTTTAAGTTTGCTCCAAATATAGCTTCATGGATATCTTGCTATACAAATAAAATATCGCCAGAAAATATTTTTTCCATAGCTATTACCTCAAAAATATTATATAAATAATAGTTGTATATACAAATATATAAAAATTTACCAAAATATCCCGTAAAATACATCATTTTAAAGCAATAGAAATTAAGATTCCCGGAGATATACAAACAATTAAAAGAGTAATTTAGCAAAAGGTTTGCAGACAAAATAAAACATGTTAGAATGAAAAACAGAATTTAAAATTCTACAATGGAGGGGTTATGAATGAGAAAAAAGTAGTTTTATTCAATAAGAAAAAAACATTTACCTTAGGATTCGGCTTTTTAGGAGTATCTGTAATCTGGGCTTTGTACAATGCGTATGTCCCGATTTTCTTAAAAGGATTTGGCTTAAGCTCATTTGTTATCGGTCTTATTATGACCATTGATAACATTTTTGCTGTTCTTCTTTTGCCATATCTCGGTGCATTAAGCGACAGGACAAAGACACGATTAGGAAGAAGAAGGCCATTTATACTGGGAGGAGCACCTATTGCAATGATATTTTTCTTCCTCATTCCATACGCAACCCTAACACATAAACTCCCTTTAATGATGCTTACAATTATCCTGATGAATCTTTCAATGGCACTGTTTAGAACACCTGTTATAGCGCTAATGCCCGATATTACCCCATCCAAATTCAGAAGCCAGGCAAATGGAATTATTAATTTTATGGGAGGCCTTGGAGCACTACTTGTATATTTTGGGGGGAAATCCCTGTACGATGCAAACATTGCATACCCATTCATTGCCGGGGGAATTTTAATGTTCCTTGCAAGCCTGGTCGTCGTACTTTACATTAAAGAAGACAAATCTTATGTAGCAGATGATAAAACCGGCGAAACAAAAACTACTATCAAAGGATCTGTTAGTGCATTTTACGAGAACTTGAGAGACCTCTTCGCTGAAGAAAAAAGTCTGCTGTTTATCCTTCTCTCAATTTTCTGCTGGTTTGTAGGCTTCAATGCTATTGAAACCTTCTTCACAAGTTATGCAAAATTTTACCTGGGAATAAAAGAAAGCACCGGAGCACTTATCTTGGGAATATTTGCTCTCTCCTTTATGGTAGCATCTCTTGTAACTGGATATATCGGTGCAAAAAAGGGGAGAAACAAAACAATAAGAACAGGGCTTCTCGTCATTACTGTTGTAATGATGATAAGTATGTTTTTACACAATTTTTATATCATCGCAGCACTGTTCCTTATAGGAGGGTTTGGCTGGGCTTTAATCAATGTTAACTCGCTCCCTATGGTTGTTGATATGACGACATTAAAAAAAGTTGGCGGGTACACCGGGCTTTACTATTTCTTTTCGCAAGCAGCAAATATCGTTGCTCCACCACTATCTGGCCTTGCAATAGATATATACGGATATCCGTCTCTTATGTTTTTTGCCTCATTTTTCTTTGTCATTGCATTTATTCTGATGCACTTCGTAAGGAGAGGGGAAATTGTGCCAGAAAAACTACCAATTACTTAATTTTATTTAATGAAAACACCACTTACTATAGGACATAGGGGGGCAAGAGGAATTGTCCCCGAAAATAGCATCCCGGCTTTTAAAAAAGCAGTTGAGCTAAAAATAGATGGGGTTGAGCTTGATGTACATCTTACAAAGAATAGAAAGCTTGTCGTAATGCATGAAATGAACCTGAAAAAACTTGCCGGGATAAAAACACCCATAAAAAACCTCACATATGATGAATTAGCAAAATACAACATTTCTACACTGTTTATAAAAAATCAGGAAAAGGCAATCAAAAAAACACCAGATGAAAAAAAGCTGTACTTGGAGCTCAAAAAGGGACAGACCGATACTTTTTTTCTAAATATCTTCGACCAGAACACGGAAACAAAAAACACTTTCTACCTGCACAAAAATGGCAATCAATTTGATATTGTAAAGAAACTTATATTCTCAAAAGATGCAGGAGAGAAAATTAGTTCGGCAGAAATTATAATCAAAAAAGACGAGCTGCTTAATCTTAATAATGGGGAAATGAGGGAATATCCAGAAGAACATGTGCCATTACTTAGCGAAGTGCTAAAAATTCTTAAAGGAAAACTCTTTGTAAATATAGAAATTAAAGGAGGAGAGAAAATATACCCCGGCATTACGGACAAAGTGGTAAAAGAAACCGAAACTTTTGGATATGATAATATCCTTTTTTCTTCTTTTGACATAAACACTTTAATGCTGATGAAACAAAAATACCCTGAACTTAAAATCAATGCTCTATACCCAATTATATTGAACATAAATAAATATGTTGCAGGTTTAGACGGGGCAAATCCTTTTTATTTTTTTGCATCAAAAAAGCTTATTTCCAATATGCATAAAATAAATAAAACCGTATACATATGGACAGTTAATAATGTTATGGATATGATACGATTTAACCTGTACGGAGTAGATGGCATCATTTCTGATTATCCACACATACTAAAAAAAGTAAGCAAGACAATGGAAGATATCCTGGA
Organism: Caldisericota bacterium; assembly: GCA_030642335.1. Lineage (GTDB taxonomy): Bacteria > Caldisericota > Caldisericia > Caldisericales > Caldisericaceae > UBA646. The sequence goes on along the minus strand of DAOWNX010000084.1, from coordinate 835 downwards.
AGAAATTATTCATTAAAAGTGGTTAAATTCGTGCTAGCACGAATTTAACCACTTTTTGTCGTTTACTTTATATTTACAAAATCTTTTCGGTCGTTTTCTTTACTCTGCTAAGTGCTTCTTTCAAATTATCCATAGAGTTCGCATATGAAATGCGGATGAATCCCTCTCCCGTTTTACCAAACGTGCTGCCAGGTATCACAGCAACACCAGCTTCATCAAGCAAATAAAGGGTGAATTCATTTGAGCTCATACCAAATTTTTTGATATTTGGAAATGCATAAAAAGCACCTTTTGGCATTCTACAAGAAATGCCATTAATCTCATTAAGCCCTTTTATAACAAGGTCTTTTCTTTTACGATATTCTGCGTTCATTTTTTCCACTGCATCTTGAGATCCGGTTAACGCTTCTATTCCTGCTATCTGAGTAAATGTTGCAACACAAGAGTTCGAAGAAACAAGGAACTTGTTAAATATTTTTGCAAGTTTTCTATTTGATACACTATACCCAATGCGCCACCCGGTCATCGCATACGTCTTAGAAAAACCATCAAGAATAATCGTTCTTTCCTTCATACCCGGAATAGATGCAATACTTCTAAACTCGCCCTCGTACACAATCCTTGAATAAATTTCGTCTGACAAAACATATATATCGTTTTTAATCACCTCTTCGGCAATTACCTCAAGGTCTTCCTGCGAAAAAATGTTTCCTGTTGGGTTTGCTGGAGAGATAATTGTAATGAGTTTTGTTCTGGGAGTAATAAGTTTTTTAAATTGCTCTCTATCAAACGAGAAATCATTCTCTTCAAGAAGCGGCAAAGACACAACATTTGC
>DAOWNX010000064.1 GCA_030642335.1 Caldisericota bacterium | reverse complement strand
TTGGTCAAGTGCAAACTCTAATTTTAGCCCACCTCTACTCACATATTTTTTCCCTTCTTTAAGAGTAATTCGATCTTCATCCTTTACAAAGGTGCCTGCTTTTTGCACAAGTTGACCATTCAACAAAATTTTCCCTTCAATAATAAACCGCCTTGCTTCTGATCTACTTTTAAATAAGCCTTTTTCAACCAACACCTCATCGATTCTTTTCTTTGACAAATTTTTCTCCAACCTTAACGATATGTTCTGCACTTAAACCATATTTGTTCATAAGAAACTTTCGTTCACCTTGCTCGGGAAAAAAATCTTCTATTCCCACGATGCGTACTTCTATTCCTTCTTTAGAAAGAAGTTCGCTTATTGCAGAGCCAAAACCGCCTTTTACAGAATTATCCTCAATGGTAATTACCTTTCTTGATTTTTTAGCTTCCTTCAAAATAAGTTTCTCGTCCACCGGTTTCGCAAAACGAGCATTAATAAGTCCTGTAGAAATACCCATTTTTTCTAATGCCTCTCGTGCACGAAGTGCCTCATAAAACATTGCACCAATAGATACAATGAGAAGATCCTCTCCTTTGTAAATAAGCTCTCCTTTGCCCAATTTAATAGGTTTTACCGGCAATAATGCCTTAGGCACATAATCTTTAGGATATCTGATAGAAGAAGGACAATTTAATTGCAAAGAAAAATGCAACATTGCCTTCAACTCTTCTCCATCACGTGGTGCCATTACAACAAAACCTGGAATAGTACGCATATAAGAAAGATCAAAAACACCCTGGTGGGTAGGCCCGTCAGAAGATACAATTCCTGCTCTATCCAGAGCAAATACAACAGGTAAATTTAAAATCCCAACGTCATGCACTAATTGATCATAAGCACGCTGCAAAAATGTCGAATAAATGGCAACAACAGGTTTCAATCCTTCTTTTGCCATCCCAGCAGCAGCAGTCACTGCACACTGCTCTGCAATACCTACATCCATAAATCTCTCAGAAAATAAATCTTTTATTAAATTTGTTTTAGTCCCATCCGACATGGCGGCAGTAATAGTAAATATCCTTTTATCCTTTTTACTCTCTTTGACAAGTGCTTCTCCAAATAATTCTGAAAATGTCTTTTGAGAAATTATATTCTTGCGAATTCCCGTTTTTACCTCAAACGGAGGAGTGCTATGAAATTTTGTTGAATTCTCTTCAGCATGACTGTATCCTTTACCTTTTCTTGTAACTACATGTACAACAATAGGGTATGGAATATTCTTTGTTCCTCGAAATGTTTCAACAAGTTTTTGCATATCATGCCCATCAACAGGGCCAAGATAAGTAAAACCTAGCTCTTCAAAAAAAACAGTAGGTAAAAATAGATCTTTTATTGACAGTTTAACTTTTCTTCCCAATGAGGTTCTGGGCAACTTCATCTTAAGAGATTGATAAAAAGATGAGGAACGCATACGAGATAAATATTCCGAAAGCGCTCCAACATTCTTAGATATAGACATTTCATTGTCATTTAACACAATGATTACTTTTTTCCCCATTTTTCCAAGATTATTCAATCCTTCATATGCTTCGCCTGCTGTAAAAGCACCATCACCAATAAGAGAGATGATTTCATAGTCTTTCTTTTTAAATTCTCTCGCTATGACAAAACCAAGTGCAAGCGGCAAAGATGTAGAAGAATGCCCAGCTATAAACGTATCAAATAAACTTTCTTCTGGATTTGTATAGCCGCTTATTCCTTTATACTGCCTTAGCGTAGAAAATTGATCTTTTCTCCCTGTGATGATTTTATGCGTATATGATTGATGACTTACATCAAAAACTAATTTATCTTTTGAAAAATCAAATACCTTATAAAGAGCAAGTGTAAGTTCTACCGTGCCAAGATTAGAAGAAAGATGCCCCCCTGTACGAGAAACAACCTTTAAAATAAACTCTCTTATCTCGTCAGAAAGTATATCCAGTTCCTTGTAAGAAAGCTTTTTAATATCATCTGGTAAATTTATAGAATCAAGAATTTTACTCACTATTTAATTCTCTGAAGAGTATATTCAGCAATATCTGCTAAAATTTTGTATTTCTCACCAAAGGGTTCAAGAAAACCAATGCCTTTTTGTACAAACTCATTCGCCATTTTTTTAGCTTCCTGCACACCATATAACGCAACAAACGTTGCTCTTCTGTTTTTCTTATCCTGTCCTGTATCCTTTCCCAGCACCTCAGGTGAAGAGATTGTATCTAAGATATCATCTATAATTTGATAACTCACTCCAAATTCTAAGCTGAAATCGGTAAGAGCCTTAAGTTCTTCCTCTCCTACCTCGCCAAGAATACCTGCTGTTCTTAATGCAAGCGAAATAAGAGAAGCTGTTTTCTTCTCCTCGATATAAAGTATTGTCTCTTTATCAATGCTGCTCATACTGCTTGATACTATATCCATCACCTGACCACCGACTAATCCTCGTATACCCGTTGCAACCCCAAATTCATGTATAACTGCTAAAAGAGCACTTTCTCTAAATTTTCCCAGGTGTAATCGGTTAGAAATAATCTCAAAAGCAAATAACAGAAGTGCATCACCAGCAAGAAGCGCCATATCGCTACCATACACTTTGTGAGTAGTTGATCTACCTCTACGTAAATCGCTATTATCTATAATGGGAAGATCATCGTGAACCAATGAATAGGTATGTACCATTTCAATAGCACATGCAAAAGGAATAATAGGTTCTTCTTTACCCTTAATGGCATTATAAGCAGAAAGCATAAGAATAGGCCTCAACCTCTTTCCGCCTGGTATTAAGCTATAAGACGCTGCTGCATATAACACAGAGCTGCCTTTCAGCGGTTCAACCATAGCAGTAATCGCTGAATCAATAAGTTCTCTTTTTTCTTTAAGATACTCTTCTAAATTCATAGCATCCTCCTAATATATTTCAAACACTGAAAATTCTCCCAAAGGGTCAGAAAAATTATAATCCACATTCTTTACAAGAGAAAACGAATTACCTTTTCTTAATATATCAAGAAATTTAACAAGGTTATTTTCTTCTCCCTCAGCCACTACTTGGACAAAACCATCACGTAGATTTTCAACATATCCAACAAGATTTAGCATATTTGCATTTCTTTTCACAAAATGTCGAAAACCAACTCCTTGTACAAAACCAGATACTCGTGCTTCAAGTCTCTTTAAGTTCACTCTTTCTCCCTCTTAATATCTCACGGAGTATGCCATTGACAAAATTAGAAGATTTATCCGTGCCGTACTTTTTTGCAATCTCAACAGCTTCATATACAACCACTCCATCATCAACTTCATCGACATAATCTATCTCAAAAAGTGCAAGCCTTAAAATTTCTTTATCAGGTACAGATACCCTATCAAATTCCCAATTTTTCAAACTACCTTCTATAATTTTATCAATCGCATCTAGATACTTAAGTACGCCATTCACTAAGCGAAGAGAATACTCTAACACAACGGGCGGTTCATATTGAAACAAGGAAAACGCATCTGGAATGCTACTCCCTCCTCTGTCAACAGCAAAAAACACTTTAAATGCTATCTCCCGCGCTTTACTCCTGCTCTTCATACTTAATATCTTCAATAAAAACGACTATCGTAGATAATTTATATGGAGTCATGTTTTCAATCTGTGCTTTTACTTTATCTTGAATCGCCTTTCCCACTTTTCTTAAATCTGCTCCATACGCTACAGTAACAAATATGTTTACCTTTATTACATCTTTTTTGAGAATAAAGTCAATGCCATGAGAATGTTTCTTGTCTTTATTAAAATAGGGGATATATTCCTCCATACCTTTCCAGGAATCTAATACGCCGTCCACGCTCAGCGTAGCATTAAGAATGGTAGTTTCAATCGCTTCATCTGTAATAATAATTTTGCTCATTTGTTCACCCTTTCGAGATACTCACCTGTTCGAGTATCCACCTTTATTAAGTCTCCCTCATTAACAAATAAGGGAACATTTAATTTATACCCCGACTCTAGAACAACTTGCCGCATTGCAGTAGTAGCCGTATCTCCTCTCACGCTAGGTTCAGCGTGAGTTATTTTAAGCTCAACAAATGTAGGGAGGTCAACAGATACCGGTCTATCTTTATAAAATACTATTGTTAACTCTAAATTATCTTTAAGAAAGTATGCAGCATCACCCACATTATCCGGGGAAATCGATACCTGATCGTATGTTTCAAGGTCCATAAATACATAATTCTTCCCTTCTCTATAGAGATATTGCATTTTTTTCCTCTCAAGAAAAGCTTTTTTAAATTTTTCTTCTGGCCTAAATGTCTTCTCTGCAATGTTACCCGTATCCAAATTTTTAATTTTTACTCGAACAAAAGGAGAACCTTTCCCTGGCTTTATATGCTGAAAAGAAATAACCACATAAATCCCTCCGTCCATCTCAAACGTTATTCCTGTTCTTAAATCATTTGCTGGAATCACATCATCCTCCTCACAAGCATTTAGTATCTCTATAAATAATAGCAAAAAGTAGTATTTCGTCAACGAAAGAAAAAATTAGAAAAACAAATAACAGTGGACGAAAGTCCAAAAAAAAGAATCACATCAACTAAAAGTCAAACGAATTCTTTTATTTAATAGATTGTTCCTGGTTATAATCTATATTGTTTCGATTAAATAACTGTTTCACCCTATCAAATCTTCTTATTACAACAATTAAAACCGCTAAAAAGTAAAACATTTTAACTACATTAGGTGTATTGGGAGTTAATATGAATAAAAGAAAACACACGTAACCAATGGCTTCCCCTGTCTCCAGGGGAGAAAAACTGCTACTTCTCTTATTTTTTAGAAAACGAAGAGAATAAATAATTACAGCAGCAAAAAGCAATACCATAAAGGACTCTTTCGGTGCAAAAAATAGTGCAGCACCTACTGTAGTAGAAATCCCAGTGCCTCCACTAAAATGATAAAAAACTGGATAATCATGACCCAAAATAACAGCTGCACTAATAACAAGAAGAATGGCACTTGGAGCACCAACCTTTCTTGCAAAAACAAGAGGGACAAAACCCTTTAACCCGTCTAAAATGCTAACTAAAATACCTATTCTTTTATTGACATTGAGATAAACATTTGTTGCACCCGGGTTGTGGTCACCAAGATTTCTTATATCAATGTTAAGTTTTAAAGAAGTAAATATTATAGCGAAGTTAACAGCGCCAAGTAAATAAGAAAAAAGGATAAAAGCAATATATAGGCTGCTATTCATTGCCTCTTCTCCAATCTAAAACAAAAAACATTTGTATTATGTTAGCTTTACACATAAGCTCTACCTCACTATTAATTTTACTTCACAATCCTGCGCTGTCAAATCTCAATATTTTATCCAAAAGAGATATATCAATTTCATAATTTCTTCACATTTGCTTATTATAATAAGATTGATTAACAAATAGGAGGTTAATAAATGAAAAAGAAAATTAGTATCGCTATTCTAATAGTTGTCGCAGTGATGATGCTTGGAATTACAGCCAATTTTAATTTGAATAGCGTTCTGGATAGCAATACAACAAATATTGCATATGGAAATTCAACAAATGAATTAGCATCCATAGAACAAGTTGACAATAATGAAGAATTAAGCACAGTCGCCTATAAAAGTGGCGGATATGGAAGTGGAAAAGGAAAAAATTTAG
>DAOWNX010000151.1 GCA_030642335.1 Caldisericota bacterium | reverse complement strand
CTATGATTTAATTTCAGCCTGCCTGATATTATCTCAGGAGATCACCCCTTGATAAGCCCTTCATGTACATACTGCCGTATTTCAGAACTCTTCAGCCGATACCTTTTACTTGTTTCCTTCCTCCTTTTCTCAGCTCTCCTCTGTGCCCGGCACGGCGTATAGCACTTATACTTAATTGGCCTATTACGGCTCAGTTCCCTTGATATTGTGCTCTTATGCCTGCCTATTGCTTCGGCTATTTCGCTCAGCTTCCTACCTTGCCAATACATCTATCTGTCCTATCGCTTCTCTTTCTTCCATGCTTAAATGCTTATATCTTTTTCCCATAGCACTTTAGTACACCCTTTCTGCTTCCTAAAGTGTTGCACTTCATTATTGAACCTGCCGAATAAAAAACTCACGTGTGCTAACAAATTTGAAAATATACAAAAATTCTTTCAAAGATATGGAACTTTTTTGTAAGTTAGGTGTCTAATATATAGGAGAACAAATTTTTAAAGAAGGTGCTAAAAAAATAATAGGAAATTCTTATGAAAAATATAAAAAATTTGCAAGTTTATAGGTCTTATATATGAGAGAAGTAAATTTTTGATAAAGAGGCACAGCGAAAAGAAATGCAGAAAAGGTAGTCATTGCGCTCTTCCCCTTTGTCTTTGCGCTCTTTTCCTTGGCACGCATTACGTCAAGTGAGCGTAGCGACGAAGCAATCCCAGCCTTAACAAAACGACATTATTTTAAGAAAAACTTTATTTAAAGGAGGTGATGCAGTATGAGAACATTAGGTAAAAACTAAAGCGAACAAAAAGATAAGGAACGATTTTTCCCGGGCAGAAAATTGTTAACATCAGTTTCTGAATTCAATAAAAGAGTAAAATGGTGAAAAAATCCTGAGTCTTTTCCAGAATTGATAAACAGCAGAACCTCATATAAAGTAAAGCAGTTTGCAAAGAGCATAAAGCTCACATCTGCAAACTGCAAAGAAAAATTTGATTTGTAATTATTAAACAAAAATTTTAAACTAATTAGGAGGTTAATATGAAAAAACTAATTACAGTAACATTGATCTTAGTAATGGTATTTGGATTAATGTCATTTAGGGCATTGGCTAATAACGGGGAATTGACGGCAGAGCAATCACTTAAAATGCTCCAGTCTGTTAATAAAAATATTGCAAGCTACGATATTAAAATGCACCTTGTAACCTATAAAGATGGGAGTAAGCCTGTTTATGTAACACCTCCTGGTGAACATCCACAGAATGGAGAAGTCACCTGGGCATACTTTATCGAACAAAAGGGAGATTTGAGAGGATGGCTAAAGCTTCCTTTAAAGGAAATAATCAGAGAGAAAGCACGAATAGTTAGAGAGTTCAAAAAATTACATGGAATTGATTATGAAGCAAAATCATCCAGTGGCTATGATTTTCCTGACTCGTATTATGTTTCTTGTACCCAATTTCCTCAGGACTGCAATAATTGGTGCGGTCCTGCTGCCACTCAATCGGTTCTTTCTGGGTGGGGTATAACAGGATTACAACAATCAGATATAGCACAAAGAGAGAATGTACCTTGTAATGTAAATTATGGTACAAGCGAAAATGCGATTGCATCCACATTAAATTTCTACACAGGAACAACTTTTTACAGTGTTACTCATTTCTATAACGAACAACAACTCTGGGGAATTGTCCTTGCAGATATAGGATATTGGGAAACTCATGAGGCTTTTGTCGGAGAATGCAATACAATTCACTTGACTGATTGGAGAGACAATGTATCTGATGGTAAAACAAATGATAAGAGAGTACATTACATTGCTGTTTATGGATACAATACTCCCACTGATAGTACACCCCCTGATTCGGATTGGCAGGAAGCAGACATTTACTATACTGATTCTGCAACTTCAATTTATCAAGGGCTCCACAAATATGTAAGCCAGGATTTTACCGATAGAAATGACGATGGTGGTTCATACTACGATGCAAATCATAAATGGCCTACAATTGCATAAAGGATCGGTGATAAGATGATTAAAAAGAAACTTATAATATTTTTATTGTTAGTTTGCCTGATTTTCATCACGGCATTTGGATATGGTTGTAAAAAAGAATCTCCATCCAACTTGCCAGAAGAAATATTTTCCACTGCACCCCTTACTGTCAAAACAAGCAAAGATTTAAGCGAATATCAAAAGGAATTTATAAGGTATAGAGATTTTAAAGACGATGGTTTTCCTATTTTAGGCGGATTCCGGAGCTATGACAACATAGCTTTAATTTGTGGTGGTTTTGAAAAGATACCAGAAGGACAACCTAAAAAAGCAGTTATAGGATATGACAGCATGATTATTTATGATATTAAATCTGATAAAATTCTAAAGGTCATCAAGTATAATGAAAACGAGGGTTTTATAAGTGTCTTTCCTTATGGCATAAACGAAAACTGGATCGTATACGAGGAAGATGATTATGACGAATTTAACCCTAATTTCGTATTCTATGCAATAAATAGAAAAACAAATGAGACTAAAAAACTTATTGAGAGAAAAAAAGGACATGATGAATTCTTTACTAAAGGAGAAAATATTCCAAAAGGTTCAGGCTGGCGGATTGCTTCTCCAAAAGGCCTTCTTAAAGGCGATAAATTCTATATGGAAATTTATCTGACCGGGAATAAAGTTGAAAAAGGAGCTGGTAGTCTGGCAGTCATTAGTGACAGTATCTATGAAATCGATTTAAAAACAGGGGATATTAAAAGAATTGTCCACAAGACAGAACGTTATGGAGGAATAGTTTCTCTCAGCATAAATGATCACTACCTTGCCTTTTGTTT
>DAOWNX010000026.1 GCA_030642335.1 Caldisericota bacterium | reverse complement strand
CAATCCATTTTTCAAGTGGAACCTGCCCAATTGTTTTACCTGCAGGGTAAAAGTGTTTCTCTCCATCCATATGTGTACCAAGATGAATACTTGCATTACATATTGAAGCATTTCTACCAAGACCAAACTGCTGCTGACCAACTCTTTTAAAGAATTTCACAGTGAGCGGTTCATAGTTCAACCACTGTGGTGTTCTTACGCTAAATGGTACTGTAAGGTCATACTGTTCCATTGACTCCATGATTTGAATAAACTCTTCATTATTCATGCCATCTGGTGCTTCATATGCAACCAATCTTGTCCATGCTGCTTCTGTTTCCATAAACGGTATAACTCCATTAAAGAACCATACTCTCTTATTTAGAACTTTTTCTATATCTCCTCCAACACTTTCTACAAAAACTAAATGAGACTTTGGAACTTTTATATGCATCAATTTATAGTATTCTTCAGGGGGGAACATTTCATCCCATTCTTTTCCATAATTCTCTCTCAATTTTTCTTTTGCCTTTGTAAAATCTCTCTCATGCCAGTATTTTATTGGAGTATTCATTGGATGCTCAATACAACCAGCATCTGTTCCAACCCATTTTAATTTCATCTTCATGGCCCATTCAAAGAACTCCATATTTGCCCCAGGATGACGCACCAAAAAATCAAATTCGCTTGCATCAGGTTTATCCCAGGAGTACTTGTTGTAACCAGTATAAATAATAAGAATATCTCCCTCTTTTACATCTGCTCTTTCAGTAATCATTTCAGGAGTAATAATGCCATAATCACTTACCGCATCCGAAATATCAACAACAACCCCTTGTCCTGAAAGTTCTTTAAGTGGAATGTCACTAATTGCTCTTCCACCAGAATGATACGCTGTTTCCCCAACAAGATGAGTTCCAACAGAGTTACTCCAATTTAAGATCTGGCCATTTGCTCCCTGTCCACCACCATAAGCTCCCGTAACCCTTTTAAAGAAATGCACCTCAAAAGATTTGTCATGAGGCCAGGGTGGTGTAAAGATACTAACAGGATGTGACAGGTCATAAACCTTGGCATTTTTCATTAATTCAAGAAACTTTTCACTTTCCATACTTACCTCCCTTTAATTTTTATTATTAAGACGCGTATTTCTTTGCAAATGCAACAACAGCATCCTTAAATACTTTCATTGGAGCATCAATAAGTCCTGCACCAACCTGCCCAACTCCGGCATCTTTGTGAGCAACACCAGTATCAAGGAACGGAACAATATTTTTCTCAACAACTTTTCTGATGTCTATCCCTGTTGGAGTTCCTCTGCCATCGAAATTAGGAATTTGATAAATATTGTTTTCACCAATTGTAATTTCATACATTTCAAGGTTTTTAGAAGTTCCAAGCGCAACATTTCCTCCTACAAATTGAATTATTGCCGGTGCTGCAGCGATTGCAAAACCGCCAAGACCTGCAGTTTCCATTATTGAACTATCACCTATATCTCTTCCAACATCTTCTTTTTTAAATCCAGGGAAAAGAAGAACATCCGGAACAGGGGATTCTGCAACAAACCATTCATCACCAAGTCCAGAAACTTGGATACCCCAGTCAGTTCCATTTCTTGACATAGCAGTTACCATAGTGCTTCCTTCAATATTTTTTGCAGGGTCAAGAGAGGCCTTGCAACTTGCCATAATAAATGGAAGGAAAGTATGAATGTTTGCCTGCATAAAGTTAATTACATCAATTGTGTTTTTTGTATCTTCCATAGTTTGTAGAAGATAGGGCGTTATTTTTGCAAATAATAAATACGACGCAGCTCTACTTCTATTATGAAGTTCGTCCCCCATTGTAAGTGCTTCTGCTATTATGGGCTTAAGCTCCATTTTCCCCGCCTTATTTATAGCCTTACTTAAAACCGGGAGCATAACATTTTCCATCCACTTCAATCTTTCAATGACATCCGGAGAATATGCACCCATCCTCAGAACCTTTCCAATTCCTTCATTAAGAGTGTTAAAAGCCACATTGCCAAATGTTTCATTTTTCACAACAGCAACAGGCATTGATGCAGAAACAATTCCAGCCATTGGTCCTACAGTGTCATGATGATGGCAGGGATCGAATTCAATTTCACCAGATGCAGCAAGTGCTGCTGCCTCTTCTGGAGTTTTAGCAAGCCCTTCATACACCAAAACGCCCATAACTGCCCCTTTTTGAGGGCCACTCATCCTGTCCCAGGTCACAGGCGGACCTGCGTGAAGAATAAGATTTTTCTTCATTCCAGGGATTACATCGATTGCTTTCTCAACACCAATCCAAACCGGTCTTGCATCAAGAAGCCTTTTAAGAGCTTCTTGGTTGGCTTTTTCAATGTCTACCATAACGCCTCCTTATAAAAATTTTTATTGTATTTTAAATTGCCCTGGCTTTAAGAAATGTTTAAGAACTCACCTACCACCAGAACGTCCTTTTTGCCATTTTTAAATTTTAACAAATCTTTTATCTTCAGTCAAATCAAAGCAAAATAACAAAAATTAGCTCAACCGAGAAAATACTTTAAGACAATGAACAATTATGCTATATATTCTTCTTTAATCGGAATTTTCTTATTTTCATTTTCGAAGTAATACTTTATTGCATCAACCCATTGCTTTGGATGCGGAAGTTCAAAAGCTGCTCTATCAATTTTGTCTCCCTTGCTTGTAAAATAAAATGCAAGGCATTTCATTAGTGTAGGTTCATTTTTATGAAAATCTGTAACAGCGATTGACACGAGGTCTTTTGCCGAAATAAAAAGCTCCCTTTTGTCAAACCTTCCCTTATAATATAATCCATTTTTAAGGAGAATCATTTGTCCGCCTGAATCAAGAAGCCCACCCGGCTCTGATGCCAACCCATAAAAATGTACTCCATAGCTTGCAATGACAATATCTTCCTCCTTAAACATCCCCCTTGTTTTTTTCATGTCTCTCTGGAGAAACCACCTGAAAAAAACAATAGCAAAGATGAATGCACCTGTTAAAATATAATATATGAAATCTTCTCTCATTGAATTATTTAACTTTTTCCAAAATTATTCTTAATCTTCTCATTGCATAGTGATAGCGATACCCTTTTTTGATATTTATCGCATTTAAAATCGCTTTTGCAATCTCCTCATCTGTCTTTCCACTTCTTCTCAACTTTCGAATTTTTTTTAAGTTTACCTGAACAACTTTTTCATACCCGCCTGTTTCACTTGTATGAACATAATAGAAACTCATTAAAGATATAGACACAGCGATTACAACAAGTATTACAACGTCATAAGAAGGATCTTTAATAATATATCTTAATAAAGAATTCGGATTTCCTACATTGAATATTAAGTAGAATACAATTATTGAAAGTATTATAAAAACAGCGAAAAAAATTTTTTTGCTCTGACTGCTCACTTTAACCTCCATGAGAGCCAAGAGCCTTTTCTGCCCTTGGCTCCAACCAAAAATCACCTAAGAATTACTTCTGAGATTCCAAAAAATTATTTCTGAGCGCTCTCAAAACCTTCTAATTTCCTTTCTTCTCCTTCTTTCATCTGTTTCCATTCTGCCTCGGCTTTTGCCCAGGCTTCTTCAGTTGCTTCTCTTTCCCAGTAGGTTAATCCACGCTCTTTCCTTGTTGCGCCAGGAAGAACGTTGTCAAGGATCATTGCAACAAGTGCTGAAACAGCCATTGCTGTGGTAAGAATTGTCTGAACGATCATTCCCAATGTACCACCAACAGTTCCAATAGCTCCCCAGCTTATTGGATTCTGTTGGAATGCAACACGTACTGACAGACCACTGAATAATGCTAGACCGAGAACGAACAAATTTCTCGAATTATTGAGATTCACATATTGGAGGTTTGAAAGCCCAACTGCTGCAATCAAACCAAAGAGACCGACATACATTGCTCCAACAACTGGACCAGGAAGTGACGCAAAAATTGCTCCTATTTTCCCAAGAAGCGGGATAATAAGCATAATAATTGCACCACACCTTATAACTCTTCTTGAGGCAACTCTTGTGATACCCATAGCCCCGATGTTCTCTGAATACGAGGTCGTTCCACTTCCGGACTGAAGCATTCCGGCAACAAGACAACCTACACCTTCGGCGCCAATACCTTTTGAAATCATCCGCTCTGTTGGTGGCGGAGCTTCAGATATCTTTGCACATGAATGATAATCTCCGATAGATTCTACCATTGAAGCAAGGTAAGCAGCAAGCATACCAAAACTACCTGCTACCAACAGGGAAGTGTTGGTTGGAAATCCCCATTTGAATGGAATAAGAGGCCGGATAGTAAACCAGGGAGCTGCTGCAATGTTCTGGAAAGCAGTAGTTAAACTTGCAGGATTCCCTGCAGGAATCCATCCTGCAAGGGTTCCAACTAGTGCGCAAATCCAACCCAGAGCTATTGCCGATATAACGGGAAAAAGCAAGAAAAATCTGGATCTTCTTGAATAAACTTGAGAAAAGACAATTAATGCAACCAGTGTGATTATAGAAATTACCCAGTTTCCAGCCATAAATGGTGCACCTGTTTCAAAGAGAGCCAATCCAATCATAGTAATCGTAGGAGCAATTACAAGAGGCCCAATAAATTTCTTTATTTTGCCTATTGCGCCAGAATAGCCAATAATAATTTCAAAAATCGATGCAAACATAATTGCTGCCGCAACGTTTTGAATGGCCATCTGCCAGTTCCCGCCCTGAGCCTGCACCATTCCTATAATAGCAAAGGTGGGTCCAAGGAAAGAAAAACTTCCTCCCTGTACAATAGGGAGTTTATTACCAAGAAATTGCTGAAAGAGTGTTGCTATTCCACTCGCAAAAAAAACAGTACCAACAAGGATTGCAAGCTGGTCTGGTGGGAATCCCATCGCACCTCCTACAATAAGAGGGATGCTAACAGTAGCCCCAAACATTGTAAGATAATGCTGGAACCCCAGGAAAAATGATAAAGTCCAGCGCGGTTTGCTTCCTATGGGGTAGAGCACCCACCCGGAAGATTCAACTTGTTCGTTTGCCATTTAAAACCTCCTTTAATTTTTAATCTTTTAGAATCTTTTCGAGTCTTTTTTCTTTTTGCACCCCCTAACTCCTTTTTAGGTAAAATTTAACTAGGAATATGCTTCATATGTTGCCTACCTTAATATATAATATGCATCAATATAACTTCATTTTACATCAATATAACTTCATTTTTTTTTAAGTCAAGTTCTTGTACAAATTGCATTCAGTTGAAACAACAAATACTATTTCAAAAAAATCTATAGAGGACAAACATCGAAAACTCCTATAATTTCTCTAACAATGCATGGAATAGGATAATCTATAAATCTTGAGTTGAGCTCTTAATATCTTCAAATAATAAATTAAGCTGGTTGTTCCGGAATTTTTCCTTCACTTTGACACATCAAACGATTTTACAGTAAGTGCCACATTTATTGAATAACGCAATAGTTTTTAAGCTGAATAATTATTTTTCTTTTTGAAAACTTTAAGATATCCATCCAGTTATTCACAGTTTTAAAGTATTTACCAATGATTTTATGATCAAGAAAAATAAAGCTAGTTCACATATGAAAAATAAAATTTTATTGCTGCTTATTAACTATCTTGACTATTTTATTAATATAGGATAGTATTATATCTAATACAGAATCAAGGAGAATAAAATGAAAATAAAAACAATAATAGATGTAACAAAAGCAGAAATTCTTCAGAAAAACGGTATCACAGGCATCGATATCAAATATGCATTTGCTGCAGATTTGATGAGTGACACACTTTTTATCATAAGTAGAGAAGAAGAACCAGTACTGCTTATTTCAGGAATTACAGACCAATCTGTTGTAAGAACAGCTGTAATACTTGACATTCCTGCTGTGCTCATCGTAAGAGGTAAAACAGTTCCTCAAAAAACGATCGAGCTTGCAAAGAAAAACAATATTATAATGCTTAAAACCTATTATATAATGTTTGTAACTTGTGGGCTTCTCTATAAAGAAGGGTTAAAGGGGGCTCCATGGCAGAAAAGATAAAAATATTCCAATTTCCCATAAAAGGTGCAGATTTTGAACATATTGGTAATGCAACAATTGAAACAAGAAAATTAGTCAAAACTTCTTTTACAGAAGAAGAGTGTTTCAAAAATGCATCATTTTTTAGTAGTAGAGATCTTTTAAGGAGATTTGGTATATGCGCATACGAAGCAGAAGCAAATGTAATTATCCATGCACATTACGGGTTATTTAAAACAATTCTCTGCTGCAAAAAAATCAAGGGAGAGGTAATAGATAGAGGACCGGGAATTCCGTCCATTTTAAATGCGCTTACACCCGGATTTTCAACTGCATCTGAAACTGCAAAATCCTTGGGATTCGGCGCAGGCGTAGGTCTAAATAATATTCAAAAGATAGCCGATTTTACCATGCTACACTCAGAAAAAGGAAAGGGCACATCACTTCAATTTGAAGTATGGAAAGCAAAAGATAACGAAATAGGGAGAATTGCAATGAAAATAAAACAAATTATCAAGGCTTTAAAACTCGAATTGGTTACAAAAAATGTAGACATGGAAAAAGAGGTAAAATCTGCATATTCATGTGACCTATTAAGCAATGTACTTGCAAAAGCAGGAGATGAGTCCACATGGCTTACTGTACAAACAAACATGAATATAATAGGTGTTGCAACAATTAAAAAAATACCAATTATTATAATTGCTGAGAACAGCACGATACCAGAGCAAACTATCGCAAAAGCAGAAGAAAATGGAATTATCATAGCGAAAGGAAAGGAAGATACTTTTACAATTTCAGGTAAACTGTACGAGCTTTTCCAAAAAGAGTAACTTATCATAACATATACGATTTAACAAATTATTCCGGAAGTTAGGTATGATATTTGTTGTAATAAATAGAGTGTTCTTCAGAGGATAAATCTCCAACTAAAAAATAGAGAGAACTAATCTTTTTAAAAATTAAAATATACAGCAAAAAACTCTTTTAAAGAAAAACTTACCATATATTCTGTTTATCCAAGCAAATCTTTTAAACTATGAATTTTTATTCCCTGATACGATGTAATCTTGGGGGAATCCGATACCACAACATCCTTTGCTTTTATCTTTTTAGCAATAAGCATAGCTTCTGCCGTACTTATTTTAGAAGCAATTCTATGCGCAAGATCTTCTACAAAATTTATTTCTATCGAAGTCAGAGCAATAACCCCTATTCTATATTTTATTTTAATGTCTTCCTCTAGGTGTGATTGAGCAGATACTGAAACAAATGCCTGGTTCAGATATTCAGTTTTTTCCAATTTTAGCAACTCTAATAATGAATCGGCATCCATCACAACACCACTTTTAAAAACTTGGGAAGGAGGAGGAGAAGGAATTTTTTCTTGTTGAGGTTCTTTGGCAGCTTTTTCTTCTTCTTTGCCAATCTCTTCAGGAGCTATAGGCCCTTTTGCTTGCTCTTCACCAGTTTCCCGTGACTCCTGCTCCAAGGATTCACGCTTCACCTTCTCAAGTAAAAGATCAAGAGAGCTTTTTGTCTCTTCTGAAACCTCTTCCTCTCTTTCTTCAGTTGAAATGACTTTCTCTTTAGGAACAGAAGGCTCTTTTGCTTCTCCTTTCAGGATTGTCGCCGTATCGCGTTTTTCGGGTTTCTCTTTTTCCTCCGTTTTTAATTTTTCTTTAATCTCATTTACTGGTTCTTTCGGCAATTCAGTTTCTTTTTTCAGTTCTAAAGGTTTTGCATTCAATTCTTCTGCTTCTACTCTTTTATCTTTATCTGATAGAGAGACTCCCTCTTTTGTTTCATTAATCCTCCCGGGAATTTGTTCGACAGCTATTTTTTCAACATTTTTCTTTTCCTCTAATGGTTTTTTTGCTTCTTCTTTTGAAACGGGAGGAATAGGTTTTTTTATTTCCAAGGGCTCGACTTGTTTTTGTGCTTTGCTTCTGGAATCAACTTTTGCAACTCTCTTTTGTCCGTAAGGAATCCTTGCTCCATAAGACACTCTACTCTCCCCTGGCTTTGCAACAACTTCTTTTTTCCCAGTTTTCTCAGGAACAGGAATTGTCGTTGTCTTTTTATCAACTTCGTAATCAATTTTAACTGTTTCTTTTTCTTCCAATACTTTCACATTAAAAGAAGGTATTTTCCTGTGTGATTCTTCCAGGTTAATAGCAGGGAGTGGTTTTTTTCGTTTTCTTTTTGGAATAAACAAAAGAAT
>DAOWNX010000143.1 GCA_030642335.1 Caldisericota bacterium | reverse complement strand
TTTTACACAAATTAAAGGAAATATCACAAGGCATAAGAAACTATGAATTAATATTTGGTGAAAATTGGGAAAAGAAAGAGGAAAAAGAAGCTGGTTTTAAATGGGAGAAAAAAACTGTATTCCCCAAAGCAGAACACCTACCTGTTTATTCGGAGGAAGAGGCAGATATTGATAAATATTTTACTGACATTTCTTTTATTCAAGCATCACTGGATGATGAGTTATTGCAGCAGTTTGTTCATGCTTCTCGCAAAAAACCATTGATCGTTTCTACTTATAATAATTCCTCAAGGTCAGATATAACATCTGTTTTTAAAAAATCCGGAGTGAACGTGGCAAGTCTTGATGACATTGGGAAATTTGTGTGTCCTGCTAAAATTGATTATCTTTTGAAAAATACACATCTTATTCCTTCATACTTTAAAATGTATTTTGCTGCGCTTGTTTTTTATTTTTATAATACAAAAGATTTTTTTCTTCATAATGCTCCGGTTTATATTCAAAAAAATGCTTTACTTCGCCTCATTTCTTTTTGTGATAAGAATTGGGATAAATGTGAATATAAGCAGGTATGTCCCCTTGTTGATGCTGTAAATGCAGTTTCATCTGCTTCTGCTATTGTAGTAAATCATTCTTTCTTTTTTAACAAACAAAGTTATGAATACTCTTTTTTAGATAAGAACGTTATTTTCCTGGATGCTTTCAGATTGCCAAAAGTATTTTCTCTTATTGCAACACGATTTTCTTTGAATGATTTAAAATTCTTTGCATCTTATTATCAGTTTCCCGAAGAAAAGATAAATATTATTTCGAGTGTCTTTGAGCAGGTTGCTGATCTCTCAGCGAAAGAAGAAATTCCTCCCGACCTTATTAAAATGCTTAAAGAAGCATTTTCAAGTATTAACAATAAACTGTTCGAGGTTTTTTTGGACGGAGATTTTTTCTGGAGTGAAAAAAGAAGAGGGACGCTGGTTATCTGTTCTACTTATAGTGATACAAGTATATTTTTTGAAAAACTTCAAGACATTGCAAAGTCTATTGTTTTTGTGTCGCCCGAATTTGGCATCGCTGGGAGACATAATCTTATTTCTGAATTTTCAGGATTAAGAGGTAGTATTGTCAAACTTTCTGGCACTCAAGAGAAGGATAAAAAAGTTTTTTCTGTAGTACCACTGTTTTTATCTTTATCAAATAGAGATTTTTTCATAGATGAATTTACGGATTTTTTCGGGAAAGTGCATAAAAAAGGAGAAAAGAGTTTAATCCTATTTTCATCGCTAAATATGTTACGCAAAGCCTATTTTTCTCTAAAGAGAAATGGATTTGATGTAAAAGCACGAGGGATTGATCTGAATGAAGAAGAGGGCGAAATACAGATGATGTTGTATGATGTTGCTCCTGCTTGCTCCGGGTGGAGCGAGATCTATTTTGTTAAAATGCCTACTTTTTTTTCACATGAACCTTTAGGCAGAGAAGAATATCTCATTATTTCTCTTTTTACATTGAAAAACATTGCAATTGAACTCTTGAAAGATAGCGCTTACTGTGTTTTGTTTTATATTGATGGAAGGTTTGGAAATAGAAATTTTAGAGAAAAAGCAGACGATATGTTTGTCTCTTTTCCGTTCTATGCAGAACAAAAAAACGCTTTACCTTCAATAATTGATAATTGGAAGAAAAGAAATAGGATCAAACCAAAATTTTGACAGAATGTCGTATATTGCTATAATAATTATAGGCGCCCATAGCTCAATTGGATAGAGTGACGGTCTACGGAACCGTAGGTTGCAGGTTCAAGTCTTGCTGGGCGCGCCAATTTTGGAAAAAAAGGGGGGTATTGTGAAAAACAAAACAGAAATTTTGCGTACCTTTTATCTTTATGGTGTGTGTGTTGTTACGCTTACCATGTTTGTTTTTGGTATCATTGCATTTACATCCGAGATGCTTAATTTGTTGTTTTTAGGGGGAGAAGAAGTAGCTGAATGGGCTTATTCCATACTGAGCATCGTAAGGAATGCATCGCTTATTGTGGTAGGTGGATTGATATTCTTATATCATTGGAAAATTATTAGTAGAGAAAGACATACCAAAAAAGAGGTGAAAAGTGATGAATGAAGAAAAGTCTGATTTTTTGAGAAATTTATTTTTTTATATCGTTTCATTTATCGGGCTTATGATTTTTATCTTTTCTATCGTAAGTTTTATTAGTGGATTTTTCAGTGTAGGTTATCCCAAGGTTCCTGCGCCAGGAATGGGCGGTATGCCTGCTCCGTACCTACATGTAGATGTAAGATCTTTAATAGATAGCGGTACCGCAACTGTTGCGGGTTTCTTTATGTGGTTTTTTTCCTGGCGCATAATTAGGAAGGAACATTATACAAAAGGTAAATGAACGTAACTGAATTTGTTTCAATTCTTGATGATGTTGCCCCGTTTTCTCTTCAAGAAAGCTATGACAACAGCGGTGTTCAATTTGCAGATCTTGGGGCTGATATTAAAAAAATATTAGTTTCACTTGATTTAACCAGCGATATATTAGATGAAGCAATACAGAATAAAGCAAATGTTATTCTTTCTCATCACCCTATTATGTTTTCTCCCGTGACAAACATTACAAAACAAAAGAACCCTATACTTTTCAAAGCGTTGTCGAACAGCTTAAACCTTGTTGCGATGCATACGAACTTCGACCTTGCAGAAGATGGCTTGAATGATTATGTAGGAAAATTGTTAGGTATAAAAAAAATTACATCGATTAGAAGAAGCACCGAAAAAACATATAAATTTGCAGTGTACGTGCCGGTTGGTTATACAGATAAAGTAAGAGATGCTTTGTTTGATGCAGGTGCGGGCAAAATAGGAAATTATAGAGAAACATCCTTTAACTTGCAGGGTAGCGGGACATTTATGCCTCTTGATGGAACGCATCCTTTTATTGGG
>DAOWNX010000081.1 GCA_030642335.1 Caldisericota bacterium | reverse complement strand
TTCCGCCCGGCCAACCTTATGGAGAAGTGTCCGATATACCCAATTTATGATTTTTTCTGCCTTTTTTGGATAACGCATAAAGAAAAACGCAAAGAAAGAAAGAAAGAACACAAACGCCGCAAGTCCCATAAAAAAATCTTGTTTAAGTCCTGTGATAAACCCTCGCGGAGCAAAAAATAAAATAAGCGAAAAAACAAGATAAACAACCAGGGTGAGTATCATATAAACAGCACTTATTGCAACAGACCTTCCAATTGTTTGAGAAAATTTTGATAAAAAGTAAACCTGCGCGGGAACACCGCCAGAATAAAATGGCGTGATGTTAGCACCAAAAATAGAAGCAAGCACAATTTTAAAGCTCTTTTTAAACGACAGCTTGCTTTTCGAAAAAAGAACAATCAAAGAAAACCTTAATGCGTTCACCAGCCAAACGACAACCATTAAGACAAAAAGCAAGGAAACATATCGATAGTTCAGCGTAGTGAATAAAATTCTGAAGTTTGTTTCTCTAAATACAAAATAGAAAATGACAATAATTGTTGGGAAAAGAAAAAGGAGAGCTCGAGAAATCTTTTTTTCAAGGTTCTCTATCCCTCCCTTTTTCTCGCCTTTTGCCATAAAATCCTACTTTTCTATTTCATCTGAAACATTAAATTGCTCTATATTTCCGCCACCTTCTTTAATAATTTTTTCTTTCTTTTCTTTATATTTTTTAGTCTTTTTTGCTACATCAGGGAAATCTTTATCAAACACAGGCGTTGAAATCGATTCCCATTGCTTTGACAGCTTATCAAGGTGTGCACCAACTTTCCCGCTCATATTTTCGACAGTGCCATCCGTACTGCGTACACCAGGCATTAAAGAAATTTTACGGAAACAGTCAGGATTATCAACAAGTAAACACGGCATAAGCAAATTGGATGAATACGGCTGCATTTTCTGTATTTCCTTAAAAAATGGAAGCTGCAAAGCTTCTTTCAAAGACATATCATAAATATTCCCCTGGGACAAATGTATAAATGCACAGGGCTCTATGCCGCCATCTGCTGTAATATGAAAGTATCTTCTACCGCCTGCAAGGCATCCGCCAGTATAAGGACCGTCATTCCAGAAATCAGCTGCAAACAAAGGCCTACTGGACCTGATAGCATGAACCCGATCATAAGAACGCATACGCTGCTCTGGAGTAAGCATCATGCTTATATCAGGAGCTCTCCCAACAGGAATATATTGGAAATACCACGCAATCTTTGCGCCTTTGTTGATCATAAAATCTACAAACTCGTCGCTTAATACTTCTTCTAAGTTATCATGCGTTTCTGTTATGGAATAACCAAACGGAACGCCTACCTCTTTCATATTATCCATTGCTTCCATTACTCTGTCCCAGGCACCCTCGCCTCTTCGCCAATCTGTTTTTTCTTTGAATCCTTCCACGCTGAAACATGGTATTGCATTCCCTGCATCGGCAAGCTTCTCCACAAATTTTCTTGTAAAGAGAGACCCGTTGGTATAAAACATAAATGCCATATCGTTATGCTCTTTAAAAACATCAAGAAGGTGTGGATAAACTGTCGGCTCTCCACCTGAAACAACAACAAAGTACATACCTAAATCTTTTGCTTCGTTAAGAACTCTGCTAAATGTTTCAAGAGGCATTTCCTTTGCCTGTTCGTAAGAACCCGCCCAGCAACCTTTACAGTTATAGTTACACCGTTCTGTAGGGTCAATCAGCATAAAATAAGGAACATTGAAACTTTCTTTCTTTGTAATTGCACGCTCTTTTGCAACACCTATCCAGCTTGCATTTACGGCAAAATTCACGGCAAGCCTTTTCAGCACATCTTCCCTTGTATCTTTTATGAGATTAAGAATAAGTTTTTTGCCAGAATGATCTGAATCTGTAATGTGCTTTATATTGCTGAGCTGCTCTTTAAATACCGGTAAAAAAGAAAATTTTTCACCCATTCCAGCTATCGCGTTCACAGCCTTATTGATCCTCTTTTCCGGATCTTTTTTTAAGTAAGTTACAAGACTTTCTGTCGCCTTTGTAAGAACTACTCTTTTTGTACTTTCACCTAAGCTCATGTTTTCACCTCCTATGTGATTTTACTCATAGAGTGCGCTAGTTACTCTATCTATAAATTTTTTTAGTTAATATTATGCTGCATTGTTCCCTTAAAATTACAATACTTCTTTCAAAACAGCTAAAACTTTTTTTTGCTCATTTGCTGTAATAAGAGGAATGCTTTCAACAAACTTCCCTTCAATTACATTAAATTTCTCCACGGTAATTCGGCTTAAGCTGCTCAAGTTCCTCGCTGTCCATCTTTCGTCTTTGACAAACGCAAACATTATCTCTCCAAAAAATGAAAGGAGCACGGTATGATGCATTTTACACTTCAACAGTTCTTCCATATTAACAATTTTTTCAATATCGGGTCTAAATTCTTTTGCAAACAACGCAAAAAGCAAGGTCACATAAAGCACGGTAGAGAGTGGGTTTTTTTCTTTTTCCATTTTTCGTGCGATGACAGTAACTGATTTCACGATGCTCTCGTTTTCGTGCTGTTTGAACCGTTCTTTCATCCAATCATTAATAAGCAAAAGCTCGCTTGTATCTTCCCCCATACCTAGACGTTTCAAAACAACTTTTTTGGGAATGAATTTAATTTCCGAGCGCCCAGGCCCAGGTGTAAGATTATATTTGACCACGAGTAAGCCCTTTTTAGCCAGTGTTTGAAGAATATCATAAGCAGTCCACTTGGTTACATTCAACTTAGCTGCCACATCTTTGTAGGAAATAGGTTCACTAGTTTCTTTGTATAAATTTGACAAAACCTCCAAAAACTCTCTCTGCCTGTGCGTAATTTTTGTGAACATCTCTTTTCTAGAATAAAATCTTTCCAATTTACCCACCTCCCTTCTTAATCATAATATCCAACTAAATAATTATATTCCAAAATACCAATTAAGTCAAGTTGCAAAAGATCCCAAAAAAATTATAATAGCTGGTAGGAGGACGCGAGAATGCATAGAATAAGAGGTATAGTAACAAATATAAGAAAAAACGGAGAATTTTCTTTAATAAAAATCCGGAGGAAAAATGGAATATACACGATTCAAACAAAAAATCTTAAAGAATATTTAGAAAATAAACAGCCACTTCTCATTACAAATCTGCACAAAAAAAGAAGCCTATTCAAAACAACGTTTCTAGCTCAAGACAAAAGCCTTTTATCCCTTTCCCCGAATATACCACTTAGCGATGTAGAAATAAACGTATCGGCTCACTGCAATATTTTTTACCACATAATGGGTTTTACCGGAACAGAATTCAAAAGCCATGCAAAAGAAAGAACTTTTTACCATGCAATAAAAGGAATAAATGATGCTGATTCAGAAATTGCACAAATAGCACTCAAATTCCCGCTAAATATAAGAAGAAAATTTATGTACAAACCTATCGTTCACTCTAATAATTTTGGGATAATCGTTGAAAATGTATTATTCTTTGGCAAACTCCCGTTAGTGTTTGAGGGAGATTTGACAAAAGGCATTCTGCTCAGCATAATGTCTAACCAAGATGAATTTGCAGAAATTAATGGCGAAAAAGGCACATTGGAAAAAAGGCCCGTGTCAACAGAAGAAAAACAAAATCTGTTAGATGCAAGAAATAAGATGGTTTTGCCGTATCTTAAAAAAAACATCAAGCAAGAAGATTTTAAGTGCGATAGAGAAAAGTGTGCCGCCTATAAATACTGCAAAAAAATAAGCGAACATCAAGAAGAGTTTGCTATGTTCGGTAAATACTTTTCGTCATTCTTGGAAAAAGAAGCAAAAGAAAAGAAAATTCTTCGCAAGATACTTAGCAAAAATGCGCACCCGTTAAAAGGTGCTCTTGATATGTCCTCTAAAGCAACAGAGCAAAGAAAGGATGATTTTATTTATCAGCTAAAAATCCAGCATAATGAACCAATGTTTGAACAAGGAGAGGAAGTAATTCTCGCAGAAAAATTACCGCTAACCAGGAAAGCAAGGGGAGAAATCATCAAAAAAACATTTGACGACATAAAAGTAAAAAGCAAAGATGAGCTTGCCTCACCGGGCAGAATAATCCCTCTGAATAAAAAAATCCCCGTAGAAAGTGGGCTGTTTGACTTTATATATGAAGATTCAGAATTAAAGAATATCCTTTTGGGGAAAAGCAAGCCGACACCTCAACCCTTCAAAGAAAATACATATATAGAAAATGACGCAGAACAGAACAAAGCGGTAAACCTTATTCTCAATATGAATAATCTATGCATTGTAAGGGGAGAAAGAGGCACAGGAAAAAAGTTCACTGCAAAAAAAGCAATCGAAAACATAACAAAAGATAGTGAGAATGTACTCATAGTAACTAGTTCGCGCAAAAAAGAACATGAGCAATTTTTTAAAGATCTGCTTAATACTCCGCACAGAAACGGCAAAACACAACCGTTAGTCACACTAAAAAAATTGAATGATAAAGATTTATATCTTATGCCTTCAGCTGGCTTTGACTACCTGTTTCTATTTATTGATAGGAGCATCGATGAAAAAACAGCACTTTCTCTTTTCTCAAAAGCCAAAAAAGTTATCATTTTTACTAACACCCTAACATACCCATTTCTGGAGCACCTTAATGAAAAATTTGCTTCCCTAAATTCCGTAGAGCTTCTCACGGAACATAGATTTGGTGAGCATATCCTTCACTTTATACAACCTATCCTTTCGTCAAAATTAAAAAGCACGCCGGACAAAGAAATAAAAATAGTAAACAAAGAAGCAATAGATGAAATGTTTTTAGATATAGTAAACCCTAAAAAATTTGTTGAATTTATAAGCGTGCAGGGCAAACCGCATGGAAAGAAAAATAAATGGAACAATGCAGAGGCAGTATTCACGGTGGAAGCAATAAAAGAGCTTGTAAAAAGTGGAGTGGAAAGAAACAATATAGAGATTATCACAGCGCATGAAAGACAAAAAATGCTCCTAAAAAAAATGCTTGAAGATGCAAAAATCCCTGATATATACATAACCACTCCGGAT
>DAOWNX010000131.1 GCA_030642335.1 Caldisericota bacterium | reverse complement strand
TTTGTCCTGTTAAAGAATAATAAAATAGTTTATAAAATGAGAATCTCAACAGGAAAAATAGATTCAGGGGATGACATTGTCCAAAAAATCCTTGCAGGTGTGACAAAAGTGGAGCAAAAGACTTCTATCCACCCATCTGCGATAGGTATTGGACTGGCAGGAATGGTTAACCGTACAACTGGACAAATTATCTTCCTTCCAAATATTGGAAAAATAAAAGATTTTCCTATTATAGAGCACCTGTCAATGTCAAAAAAATTAAGTGTCCCTGCCTTTCTCGAAAACGATGTAAACACTGCGCTTTTAGGAGAAGCTTGTTTAGGAGCAGCACAAAATAAGCAAAATGTAGTCTTTATTTCTGTGGGCACCGGTATAGGAGGTGCAATTCTAATCGCGAGTAGAATTTATACCGGGAAAAATGGACTTGCAGGCGAGATAGGCCACTTAACTGTTCAAGAAAATGGTCTTCTATGTAACTGTGGAAAAAGAGGCTGCCTGGAAACAGTTGCTTCAGGAAAAGGAATTGAGCGGTACGTAACCAAAGAGATTGCAAAAGGAGTAAAAACAGAAATGATAGACTGCAAAATTACAGCAAAAAAGATAGCGCAATTTGCAAAACACGGAGATAAGCTGGCTCTTCTAGCTTATGACCAGGCTTCACATTATTTAGGAAAAATATGCGGAAACATCATAAACATACTAAACCCGGAAATAATCATCCTCGGAGGTGGAGTAGTTGAATCCGGACTCATTCTAAAAAATACAATAAAGGTGACAAAAAATTATGCCCTGCCATCATCTTTTAAAAACATCAAAATCGTGTCTTCTTTGCTAAAAAATGATGCAGGCGCTGTCGGCGCAGCATTTCTTGCGGAAACTCTTAAATCTAAAAGAGATGTCTACATCTAATCACTTCTCTTTTGTACTACATGCATACTCTTTATGACATCCGTTTGAATTAAAATAAATAGAAATCTATCTTATATTTGTTTGCCCTTTTTGCTATCAATGTACTTATTCTTTTTTAGTATGTTGTTCGCCCTTTCCTTTGATAATATCTATACCATGAGGAATAGCTTCTTTAATGATATTTAACGAATCTATTGCTCCCTGTGGATTCCCTGGGAGATTTATTATGAGGGTATTGCCACGAATTCCAGCAATAGCTCTTGATAAAATAGCTTTTTTTGTTAGTTTGAAAGATTCCAATCTGATTATTTCTGAAAATCCTGAGGTTTCTCTTTCTATAACAGCTCGAGTTGCCTCTGGAGTAATATCTCTTTTTGAAAAACCAGTCCCTCCACTCGTTAAAATTAAATCTACCCTCAGCTGATCTGCATAATAAATCATCTTATCCTTAATTTTTTCATATTCATCAGGAACTACACAAGCATCTACAAGTTCCCAACCCTGACTTGCAAAAAACTTGCTTAATATAGGAACCGTTTCATCCTTTTTTATTCCCTTGCTTCTCGTATCGCTTGTTATAATAATTGCCACTGTAATCATATTGATATAATACAGAATTTGACAATTTAGTCAAAGCAGTACAACTCAAACAACTATCGAAGATATAATATATTGACATTCCATTGTGACCGCGCCAGATCTCAAAAAGTTTGTTCAATAGAATGTCTTAAGGCAAGAAACACATTTAAATTTCGCTGTTTGTGTTTGACAAAATCTTGAAGGTTGCTATTATTTTTTTGTATTAAAGAGAATATGTTCTATAAAAAATGAAGGAATAACCTCCGAAAAAGAAGGTAAAAAATATGTCTGAGATGAATTTAAAAAGCAGAATGAAACAAGCAAAGTTTAGAACAAAACTATATTTGCATTTGTTATAACGCTCCGATGTTTAGAACTATTATTTATTTAAAAAAAACCGGTAGCACGATGACTGTTGCAAAACGATTGCTCTCGATGTTAGAACCACCATTTATTGTTTTAGCTGAATCACAAATATCCGGGCATGGACAAAAAAACAGGAAATGGCTTTCGCAGGAGGGAGGATTATGGCTCACAGAAGTGTTTTACACTGAAAGGATTTTGGGTTTATCCCTTTTTATATCGATACCTATTCTGCGAGTTCTTAAAAAATATGACTCAAGAATTAAAGTGAAATGGCCAAATGATCTATACCTAAACGGCAAGAAGCTTGCGGGAATACTCACAAAAACATCTCACAATATTGCATTTGTAGGCATAGGTATAAATGTTGAGAATGATATTCCTGATGAAGCTAAGAAGTATGCAATTAGTTTAAAAGAATTGGGAAATATAAACAAGACAAAAATATTTGAAGAAATAATAAAAGAAGAAGAAAGGCTTCTTCCAGTATTCGGTAAAAATGGATTTACCCCATTTAGAAGCGAATATGAAGATCATCTTATTTTTATGAATAAAAACATTACTGTAAAAGGTGAAAGCGTCACATACGGGAAGGTGTTAGGAGTCACTAACTTAGGAGAACTCATTATAGAAACAATGAGTGGAGTAGAAAAAATTGTTCAAGGGACTGTGTTAAATCTCTAAATGTTTGTGTAATTTCTACTTGACTGAAACTGTATTATCTTATAAAATGTGGCATCTTTTATAACTCTCAACAATAAAGGAGACTAAAATGAAGAAAAACGAGTTAATCATTAACTTGGAAGAAAAAAAGGCCGCTCTAAAAAAAGGGGGGGGAGAAAAAGCAGTAGAAAAACAACACGCAAGAGGAAAACTCACAGCTAGAGAAAGAATCGAGTTATTAGTTGATCCAGATACTTTCCAAGAATTTGATCTTTTTGTTAAGACACGTTCTACCTACTTCGGTTTAGACAAAAAAAGTATACCCGCAGACGGCATTGTGACTGGCACAGGGTATGTGAACGGGCGAAGAGTTGCACTATTTGCCCAGGACTTTACTGTAATCGGAGGATCACTTGGTGAAATGTACGCCCTTAAAACCACAAAAATGCAGGATCTTGCCATGAAATTAGGTATACCAATCATCGGAATGAATGATTCAGGCGGTGCAAGGATACAGGAAGGCATAGATTCTTTGTACGGATACGGAGAAATATTCAGAAGAAATACTAAAGCATCTGGTGTGATTCCACAAATTACAATTATGATGGGCCCAACAGCAGGTGGTGCAGTATATTCACCTGCAATCATGGATTTTATCATAATGACAGAAAAGGCCACTACATATATTACAGGCCCGGAAGTCGTAAAAGCAGTAACAGGAGAACAAGTAGGCCATGAAGAACTTGGTGGCGGACTAGTACACAATACAAAAAGTGGAGTAGCACATTTTCTGGCAAAAGATGACGAAGATGCAATAGAAACGCTC
>DAOWNX010000071.1 GCA_030642335.1 Caldisericota bacterium | reverse complement strand
GGAACAAGCATACAATGCAATGCAAATATCACTTGGGAATTTGAATGATTATACCATTACAGCTCCTATATCAGGTACTATTTTATCATTATACATTCAAGAGGGAGATACAGTATCAATGGGTGCTATCGGTGTAGTAGGCAACACGGAAAACTTTATAGCAGAAGCATTTTCCGATGAAATTGATGCAGTGAATATAAAGAAAGGTCAGAATGCTATTTTAAGTTTTGACGCATTTCCTCATGAAGAAGTTAAAGGTACAGTAGAATACATAGGGAACTCAACAATAGTTGTTTCTGGGATACAAGCTTATAAAGTCAAAATAAAAATAGAAGATTATTCATCGATAACATTAAAAGATGGATTAAGCGTAAGTGTAAACATTACTACACAAATAAAAAACAATGTGCTTGCCGTGCCTATTGAATCAGTTTTTTATCAGAATGAAAAGTATTACGTAGATGTCGTACAAAGTGACGATACAGTACAACGCAAAGAAGTAGAAACAGGTATATCTTCGGATGATTATACAGAGATTATTTCTGGCCTTTCTGAAGGAAACACAATCCTTAGAGTACCTTATAACTCAGTGTTTACCGAAATTAACAAAGGAATAAAAATACCGAGCGGAAAAGGCGGAAAATAAAAAACTAGGTGGAGAAAAGATGGATAACTATGAATGAAATTGTAAGAACAGAAAACTTAACAAAAACTTATCATCTAGGGGAAACAGATGTTAATGCACTAAAAAATGTTTCTCTAAGTATAAATAAAGGAGAACTTGTTTCAATAATAGGCCCTTCAGGTTCGGGAAAATCCACCCTTATGCATCTTCTTGGCTGTCTTGATACACCGACAAGCGGAAAATATTTCTTAGAAGGAGAGGATGTTTCTAAGTTAAATGATACGCGACTTGCTAATATAAGGAATAAAAAAATAGGTTTCGTGTTTCAAACCTTCAATTTGTTACCACATCTTACTGTACTGGATAATGTAATTCTTCCTGTTATATATAATGCAAAAAGTAATCTTAGGGAGACAGAAAGAAAAGCCATGAAACTTTTGGAAAATGCAGGCATAAAAGAAAGGGCAAAGCATCTTCCTGCGCAACTCTCCGGAGGAGAAAGACAGAGAGTAGCCATAGTAAGAGCATTGATTAATGACCCTCTTATTGTTTTTGCAGATGAACCTACAGGCAATTTGGATTCAAAAACAGGACTTGAGATAATAAAAATCCTAAAAGAACTGAACGAAGAAAAAGGAGTTACTGAAATCATCGTAACTCATGACATTTCTATCACGCAATTTACGCACAGAATTATTCACATAAAAGATGGCTTCATAGAGAAAGAAATAGAAAATAGCCATGTAGCAAATGCAGAGGAAATAAAGAAATGAAAATTGCAAGAATAATAAAAATGTCGCTTAATTCTCTAAAAATTAATAAGACGAGAACATTTCTTTCTATGCTTGGCGTTATTGTAGGTGTTGCATCACTTATTCTTATTACTTCTGTTGGATATGGTGCCCAATATGCCATCCTTTCAAGTATTCAATCACTCGGATCAGACGTAATTATAATTACTCCCGGGCAAAAAACTAATTTATTTAAAGCAACAATGGCAGGGACAAGTACAGCTCTAAAACCTCTTACGTATGAAGATGTAAAATACCTTAAAAGGAAATTGCCCGACGCACGAATTTCACCTGAGAATCATATAGGTGCTGATGTAAAGTATGGGAACTTAACAGTTTCCACAACCGGTGTAGGAACCAATGTTGATGTATTATACGTATCAAATTACAAGATAGATTCAGGTAGAGGGTTTACTGATCAGGATATTGATAGTTATAGAAACGTGTGTATTTTGGGCGCCACAACAAGAGATAATTTATTTAGTAATGTAGATCCGGTAGGTCAATATATAAAAATAAATAATATAAAATACCGAGTTATAGGTACGTTAAGTCCGGTAGGTTCAATGGGAATGATGGACTTAGATGATATTATTGTGATGCCTATTACAACGCTTCAAGCACATACAAGAGTAAAAAGCGTCCAGGTGATTTACGCAAAAGCAATGGATGACATGTCAATAGATGTCCTGGGAGCGCGCATTAAAAGCCTTCTTCTTGTACGTCACGGGACGGAGAATTTCTCAATAAATAACGAACAGCAATATATAGATCTTGCAAAGACGATAACAGATACCCTTACCATTATGCTTACAGCAATAGGGTCTATTGCACTTATTGTTGGAGGCATTGGCATTATGAATATTATGTTGGCATCTGTTGCTGAAAGAACACGAGAAATTGGAATACGCAAAGCAATAGGCGCAAGAAATATTGATATTTTACTTCAGTTTCTTACAGAATCTACACTTATATCCGGAAGCGGAGGTGCAATGGGGATTATCATCGGAATAGCATTCTCATCACTCGTCCCGCAGACTTTTCTACCCACACACATTACAAGTACATCAATTATAATTGGATTTAGTGTATCTGTTCTCATTGGCGTGTTTTTTGGTGTTTATCCTGCAAAAAAAGCAGCACAATTAAATCCAGTTGAAGCATTAAGGTATGAATAGGAGGCAATAAATGAAAAAATCTATTGTTTTTATTTTAATTGGTTTGTTTTTCCTGCCCGTTACAGGGTTTGCTAATGCATCAAGCTATGTAAATGTAGAGATTTCTGACAACTATGTAGGATATTCCCCAGAGTATTCAATAAGTTTCTATCCTGAGACAGACTTAACAGAAAGCACAGAGATTATAATTATATTTGATGATAAAATTCCCATAAGAAGATTAGATAATACAAAAGACAGAATTGCTATAAACGGAATTTATCTTACTGAAGACCCACAATTTTTAGGACATAGCATTAAATTTTTTCTTCCTCTGAAACTGGAAAAAGAAAAAGAAATAACAATTGTTATAGAAAAAGGCATAATTTTAAATCCACAGGACCCTAGATATTTTAAGCTTCATATAGAATATAACAATAAAAATTTAGAATCAAATTACTACCATATAACCGACCAAAGTAAAGTGAAAAACCCTGAGATAAAACTTTTAGATAATGAAATAGAAATAAACTTTTCAGTAGGCCAAAATGGCAATTTAGACAAATATACGACTACGGCATTTGGAAAGGGTCCTTTTACTTTTGTACAGCCTGTCCCCAGAGACTTCATATTTATCCGCTTTTCGCCTATTCTTTCAGATTCTTTTACTGTAATATCACGCAATAATATTAAGATAAATGGTACCAACCCACCCCTTTCACCTGAAATTCAAATACATTTTGAAGATACGGTTACAGAAGAAAAAGAGATTGCTATTGTAGTACCAAGAGATATAAGTACGAGAGATAACATAAAGATTGTTATCAATAGAATAACTTTACCTAAAAAACAGTCAGGAGATGCCTATGCTACGGTATGGACATCAAAAGAGATGCAACCTGTCGAATCTAATGTAATCTCAATGAAGGGTGATTATTTCATAAACACATCTTCCATTGCAACACCTTCTGCACCAGATGGAAAAAATGAATTCTATGTTTCAAAAATTACCCTTGATTTCAGTGTTGATACAGGTGGCTCCATCGATAAATATGATACTTACTATAGTAAGGATGATGAAAATTTTATACTTTACGAAAAACCTATAGAATTAAATGATGGGATACAGAATATTTACTTTTATTCGGTAGGCTTCTCTGATAGGAGAACATTCAAAGAGGATGTAAAAAAGATAGAGTTTAATATAGATACAATACCACCTATTATATTACTTGAATCACAAACGAAATCAGAGTCTCCTATTTATGAATTAAAGATCAAAATAGAAGACGATAATTTTGATTATGCCGCAGTCACTGTTCACAATATAAAATTCGTGTTCAAAAGCAAAACATTTGATCTTCCCCTCTATCTATATAACGAAGAAACAACGTTCATAATTGAAGCAATAGATAAAGCAGGGAATAGCAGTGAATTAAGTGGTATTATCAAGCAATCTTAAAAAATAATTGAAAATTATTCAAGTTCTGATAGAATAATCTTCATGAAAGAATGGATCTATCTAATTTTTATAACGTTTCTTCCTGGAATTGAACTAAGAGGTTCGATTCCAATGGCTATTTTACACTACAATAAAAATATTTTTATTAGCTCTGCGATAATAATTTGTGTGAACATATTACTCATACCTATTGTTTTTCTGATGTGGCAACTGATAATATTTCTCGCTGAAAAAATAACCATCGTTGATAAATATCTCAACAATGTAAGAAAAAGAGCAAGATCACTAATTGATAAATACGGATTCTGGGGACTTGTCATTTTAGTGGCAATCCCCTTACCAGGCACCGGGGCATACACTGGCGCACTCGCAGCAGAGCTTTTTGCTATGAAGAAAAGAAAAGCTTTTCTTGCAATAGGGTTGGGTGTTATCATCGCAGGAATAATTGTTACGCTTGCTTCAATCGGAACGATTCCATTAAAGGGAATAAACAAATAAATGTCTTATCTAAAAAAACTAAAGAGTATCCAAAAAAATGCCCGCCTTTATCTAATGAGTAATTTCCTGGCAGCAATAGGATTTAGCATTTTCTTTGTTATATTCAATATATATCTCCGCAAAATAGGGATTAGCACTGCACATATAGGCATAATAAATGCTGCTGCACCATGGGGCTTGGCTGTTTTTATTTTTATCTCGGGTATCATTTCCGATAATATTGGAAGGAAAAAATCCTTCATATTGGGTATATGGATTGAGGCTAGCATGCTTTTACTCTTAATTATGACCAAGAACCCTTACTTAATGATGGGGACAGCATTTTTCCAGGGTATGGGTTCTTCTTTTTTTATCGTTTCAGAAGCACCATTTCTCACGGAAAGTAGCTCAAGTTTTGAACGCACACATTTATTCAGCTTTTCTTTTTCCACAATTATTATAGGCGATTTTATCGGCTCACTTCTCAGCGGATTCTTGCCTGGTATCCTCAGTAAATCAGAAATAATAGGGATGAAATACACTCTACTCACCGGTATCATAATCCTTTTTGCATCTTCTTTTTTTCTGTATCAATTGAATGAAAATTGGCAAAAGACAAAGAAAAAAATTAATTTCAATATGTTTTTTGAACCTTTTAGGGTATTAAAAAAAGATTATAAAAAATTGAAAATAGTTATTATATTTACAGCTACCAATCTCATGTTAGGTGCCGGAGCTGGCCTTATAGTACCGTTTTTCAACTTGTACTTTAAAGACAGATTTCAACTCCCTATAAGTTCCATAGGGATTATTTTCTCCATCGGAAGTATTGTCACAGCAACAGGGACATTAATAGCCCCTGTGGTTAAAGAGCGTTTTGGAGCAATAAAAGCTATTGTTTTTATGC
>DAOWNX010000058.1 GCA_030642335.1 Caldisericota bacterium | reverse complement strand
TACCACATCTACATAATTTACGCCGCTCATAAACTAAATTTTATACATAAAAAAAAGATTTTCAAG
This sequence comes from Caldisericota bacterium, assembly GCA_030642335.1. Lineage (GTDB taxonomy): Bacteria > Caldisericota > Caldisericia > Caldisericales > Caldisericaceae > UBA646. Next base: position 6,184 of record DAOWNX010000058.1, on the reverse strand, counting down.
GAAATACAAAAAACTGCTTAAACTTTTCCACATTTCCTTTAAATCCCTCAATAGCAAGGTATACTCCATCTTCGCTATCTCTCCGTTCCAATACTCTCGTTTCTTCATAGATCATCGCAAGAATGTTTTGCTCTGTATAAGGAACAAGTATAGTGTGCCTTGTAAATAGCAGCGAAAGCTCTTTTCTAATTCTATCCTTGAGATTGTCTATTCCTTCCCCGTTCAGTGCAGAAATAAAAGTAGCCTCTTTAAACAAGTTTTTATATTGCATGAGTTTCTCATCCGAAATTTTGTCAGCTTTATTAAAAACAAGTATTCGCGGAATATGTGAAGCTTTTAACTCTAGCAAAGTTTTTCCCACAGAATCAATTTTCTCTCTAAAATCTACTACAGATACATCTACAACATGCAAAATAATCCATGCATCTAAAACCTCTTCAAGAGTAGAATGGAAAGCATATATCAAAGGATGCGGAAAATCCCTTATAAAACCAATTGTGTCCACAAATAATGCTTCTGTGCCGTCATTTAAGTTGCTCTTTCTTACAAGAGTATCAAGGGTTGAAAAAAGCATATTTTCAACGTATGCGTTAGATAACGTAATTCTATTTAAAAGCGTAGATTTACCACTATTTGTGTATCCTACAATTGCAATTATCGGCATGTTGCTTTTCCTTCTCCTTTTCCTTCTTAATTCCCTCTGTTTCCCAATAGTTAATAGCTTCTTTTCTAAACCTTTAATTCGACGCTCAACAAATCTCCGCCTAACCTCTATCTTTTTCTCTCCAGGTCCTTTTAATCCAAGCTCTGAACCTACCTGCTGGTCAAGAAATTTCTCATTGTGTATAATATCGGGAAGACGCATTTTCAATTCAGAAAGTTCTATTTGCAACTTCCCTTCCCTTGTTTTGGCTCTCATACTAAATATCATAAGAATAAGATGAGCCCTATCAATGCAGGGAACGCCAATCTCTGCGGAAATATTCTTAAGTTGAAGGTATGTAAGTGTAGTATTAACGAAAACATATTTAGGCTCAAGCAGTTTCACAATCTGTTTAATCTCATTCAGTTTACCTTTACCAATAAAAAATGCATAATTTGGTTGTTTTATAATTTGTGTTGTCTCTGCAACAATTTCAAGATTTAACGTTTGAACAAGCGTTCGAAATTCTTCAAAAGAATCCAAAGAAATTTCCCTTTTACCTGATTCTACAATTTCAACTAATATAGTTTTATCTTGTTCTTTCAAGCAATTCTCCGCCTTGGAAACAACACATGCATAATAATCATACTTACAATCGACAAAAGAATAGATCCCCATATAGCTGTCCAAAAAGAAGCAAGTAAAAATCCTGGAACAATTGCCGCTACAATTTCAAGCATTATAGCGTTGATAATGATAAGAAATAGACCTAGTGTAAGCACACTTATAGGAATGGAAATGACAATAAAAAGTGGCTTCAGTGTTGCGTTTACAATGCCGAGCACAATCCCTGCCAACAATACGCTCACAAAATTCTCAAATTGCATTCCTGCCACAATTTGACTTACAATAAAAAATGAAATAGCATTAATAATCCAAGAAGCTATAATTCTTCTTTTCATGCTTACGCCTCCTTTAACATAGATTTTTTGTGAACTTTTTGAAAATATGCTTTTGCAAAGCGATGAGATTCATCTCTGACACGCTGCAAAAGCATAAGCTCCTCTGAATCTCTTGAGAGTTTTATAGGTTCTCTTCTCCCTTCTACAAAAATTAGCTCTTCTTTTTTTGCAATGGATGCAACAAATACTTTTAGTTCCATCAACTTTTTAATTTTCATTGCCGCACTTAATTGCCCTTTCCCACCATCAATCAAAATAATATCAGGATCTCTCTTAAAAGAAGCTGAATCGTTTTTGAACCTTCTGAACAATACTTCCTTTAGCATAGCATAATCATTGGGGCCTTCTACATATTTAATTCGAAATTTTCTGTATTCATTTTTGTCTGGCTTTCCTTCCGTAAAAACAACCATAGAACCTACAGCATCTTTCCCCGAAATATTAGAAATATCGTACCCTTCAATACGCATAGGAAGTTCTTTAAGATGAAAAATATCTCTCAGCCCGTTGAGTGCTTTTTTATTTCTTGACCCCTTGTGCTTTTCTATATAATTTTTTAGATGCGTAGACGCATTTTCCTGTGCTACAGATAAAATATTTTTCTGGAGTTTCCCGCGCGGAGTAGCAATCTGAATTTTGAATCCTTTTGTTTCTTTCACAAATTCCTTTATTAATTCTTTATCGGGAAGAACTGATTCCACGTAAATTTTACTGCTATTGAGATGAAAGGGATGCATAAGAAAAAATTCCTGCATAATCTCTCCCTTTTCCTTCTGCACCGGAACATTCAGTATAAAAGGATAAGAATAAATAATTCTCCCGTTCCTCACACTTACTTCGGTAATACAACCTAACTCCTTCTCTATTTTCAGGGCAAATAAATCAAAAGACACATTTTTTTCACTAACTACTCTCTGCTTCTCCAAAATCGATAAAATTCCCTTCAATTCATCTCTAAATATAGTTGCTTTTTCAAAATCGAGATCGTTTTTTGCTTTTTCCATCTCTTTTCTAAATGTTTCAACAATTTTATCTCCTTCTCCTCTTAAGAAAAGCTTCAGCGACCCCACAATTTTATTGTATTCTTTTGCAGTAATCTTGTGTGCGCATGGCGCAGAGCAAAGTCCCATATGGTATAAAAGACACGGCTCTATTTTTTTACCATCAGTTATCTTTATGTTGCATGTCCTTACAGGGAATACTTTTCTAAGTGCCCTTATACTGAGCTGTATTGCTTTTCCATGGGGGAATGGGCCAAAATATTCACCATTTTTACCTCTCCTTCTATACACTTTCAAAAGTCTGGGATATTTTTCATCTGTTATCTTTATATACGGATAGTTTACATCATCCACAAGCACTATATTAAACCATGGTTTATACTTTTTGATAAGATTACTTTCTAGAAGAAGCGCCTCAGATCCCGAATTTACTACAATAAAATCAACAGTCTTTATTTTCTTGACCAAGACAGTCGTTTTAGGATCAGAGGGGCGTAAATATGATTGAACTCTTTTTTTAAGAATATTTGCTTTACCTACATAAAGTATCTCCCCTTTAATACCCTTCATAATATATACTCCGGGGCAAGAGGGGAGATACTTTATGTCCTCTGGAAATAAGAGGCTATTTTGCATAATCTATATAACGGGTTTCTCTTACAACTGTTACTTTTATAATGCCGGGGTAAACAACTTCTTCCTCTATCTGTTTTGCCACGTCGTGGGAAATTGTTAATGCTTTTTCTTCACCTATATCTTCAGGGTTTACCATTATTCTAAGTTCCCTGCCAGCCTGTACAACATAAGCCTTTTTTACTCCCTTAACTGACATTGCAATCTTTTCAATATCTTCAAGTCTTTTTATATACAATTCTAGATTTTCTCGCCTTGCTCCTGGCCTTGTTGCAGAAACAGTATCAGCTATTTGTATAATTACATCCAAAATAGTTTCAGGCTTTACCTCATTATGATGGGCAGATACAGCATGGACTACAGCAGGATCTTCATTATAACGCCTGAGTAAATCCGCACCAATCAGCGCATGAGGCCCTTCGATCTCACTTGCCATTACTTTTCCGATATCGTGCAGTAAACCAGCTCTTCTTGTAAGCGCAGAATTTTCGCCAAGCTCAGAAGCCAAAATTCCTGCAATAGTTGCAACTTCAATAGAATGTCTCATAAGATTTTGGCCATAGCTTGTTCTAAATTTCATTTTTCCTATAAGCTTTTTTAACTCAATAGGAATATTATGAACAGAAAGTGACACTAAAATATCTTCTGCCTCTTTTAATAGAGCCTGTTCCATTTCTTTTTCAGACTCTTGGACAAATTCTTCTATTCTTGCAGGATGTATCCTTCCATCTATAATTAGATGCTCTAATGCTTTTCTTGCCACTTCCCTTCTAATAGGATCGAAACAAGAAAGCGTCACAGCCTCTGGAGTATCATCTACAAGTATATCCACGCCTGTCAACGTTTCAAAAGTTCGGATATTCCTTCCTTCTCTTCCAATAATTCTTCCCTTTAATTCATCGGATGGTAAAGGAACAACGGAAACTGTTGTTTCTGACACATAATCTGCAGCACATTTCTCCATCGCACCTGATAGAATTTCCTTCGATTTTCTCTCAACAGTCTCTCGTAAATCCTCTTCTTTTTCGCTTATTTTCTTAGCATATTCATGTTCCAGGACCTTGTCCATTCTATCTAAAATAATCTGCCTTGCTTCCTCTGTTGAAAGATCCGCAACGCGGGAAAGTTCCTGATCTATTTTTTGAGCATTCCCTCTTAGTTCCTGTTCTTTCTGACCAAGTTCTTTTTCTTTATATGAAAGCTCTTTTTCTTTTTTCTCCAGAGTTAAAAATTTTCTATCTGCAGCTTCTTCTTTTCGGATAAGTCGATCTTCGATTTCCTGAAGTTCTTTTTGCTTTAAATAAAATTTATTTTTAAGTTCTTCTTGTTTTCTTTCAACCTCTTCCTTTAATTGTATTCTATGCTCTCTTTGCTCTGCCTGAATTTCTCGCTCTGCTTCCTCTCTCTTTTTCTTTGCATACTCATCAAGAGAGCCAATCTTCGTTCTATATATATATGATCCAAACACATATCCTAGAACCACACCTAAGACAAGCATCACTATACTAATTGTAAGATAAACAATGTATGGTACTTCTCCTCTTAACAAAATCCTCACCTCCTATTCTTTTTCCAAAAGGGCAAGGACTTTCCGAACAATATATGAACGATAACCTCTACTTAAGAGATATTTCCCTAGCTTCTCACGTGGCCTTTTAAATGCAATAGATAGAGCATTTTCTTCCTCTTTAGCCTCAGTATATATCTCGTTTAGAAGATTTTCATAGGCTTCTTTTTTCAAACCACGTCTACGGAGCTCTTGCTCCACTTTAAAATATCCATATTTCTTAATACTCCCATATCTTCTTATTATCTTTTCCACATATTGCTTATCAGAAAGCAGCCCTTTCTCCTTTAATTTTGCGATAGTGCTGTCAACAAAACAAACATCAAAATTACCTGCTAATTTCTTTCTTAATTCATATTCAGAATAATCTTTAAATGAAAGTAAATATAACGAATAATTAAATGCCGATTGCTCATCATTATGCATTCGTTGGATTCTTAGGGAAGAATTTGTCTCTCACTTCTTTCTCTATTTTATCAAATAATTCCGGATGCATTTTTACAAATTGAAGTGAATTATCTCTTCCCTGCCCTAGTTTTACCTCTCCATAGGAATAAAAAGAACCAGCCTTTGTAATAATGTCAGCATTTACTCCTATATCAAATAAATCTCTTTCTCTACTCACGCCTTTCCCAAAAATTAAATCGACAAGAGCTTCTTTATAGGGTGGAGCTACTTTGTTTTTCACCACCTTAATCTTCAACCTATTCCCATACGTTTCACCTTTATTTTTTAATCTTTCCACTCTCCTTACATCTACCCTCACGGATGAATAAAATTTCAAAGCCCTGCCACCCGGAGTTACCTCGGGATTACCAAAAAAAACCCCGATCTTCTCTCTTAACTGATTAATAAATATTACACAGGTTTTTGATTTACTAATTGAACCGGTGAGTTTTCTTAAAGCTTGAGACATCAAACGAGCTTGAAGACCCATATAAGAATCACCCATATCTCCCTCAAGCTCTACTTTTGGCACGAGTGCCGCAACAGAATCCAGCACGCAGATATCTACTGTAGCCGACCTTACAAACATATCAATAATGTCAAGTGCTTGCTCTGCATAATCAGGCTGAGAAACAATTAAGTTATCCACATCAATTCCCAGATTTGCAGCATATTCAGGCGAAAAAGCATGCTCCACATCCACAAAAAGTGCTTTCCCACCCAATCTCTGTGCAGATGCAATTGCTTCAAGCGCGAGCGTTGTTTTGCCTGTTCCCTCCGGTCCAAAAATTTCAACAACTCTCCCCCTTGGAAAGCCTCCAACACCAAGCGCAATATCAAGTGAGTAAATTCCAGTAGGAATTGCATCAATACCAAAACTGACTCGTTTGTCACCCAAACGCATCACAGCGCCTCTGCCAAATTCTTTTTC
>DAOWNX010000140.1 GCA_030642335.1 Caldisericota bacterium | reverse complement strand
CATACAACAGTTATTACAAAATCCGGTGAGCCACTTGAAATTCAAATCAGAACAAGAGAAATGCATAAGCATGATGAAATTGGTATAGCAGCACATTGGAAATATAAAGAAGGCGTTCAGCTTGATAAAAATTACGAGAATAAATTGATGTGGCTTCGCCAGATTGTTGATTGGCAAAAAGAAGTTCGGTCTACAAAAGAATTTGTAGAAATGGTAAAAAGAGATTTATTTAGCGAAGAGGTGCTTGTTTTTACGCCAAAAGGAGATGTTATTGATCTTCCAGTGGGTGCTACCCCTATTGATTTTGCATACAGAGTACACACGGATGTTGGAAATTATTGTGTTGGAGCTAAAATAAATGGTGCTATTGTTCCTTTGCAGACAGAACTGAAGACGGGAGACCGCGTGGAAATCCTTACGTCAAAGTCTTCAACTGGACCAAAACTTGACTGGCTACAATTCGTAAGAACTTCTTCTGCGCGTTCAAAAATTAGGTATTGGCTCAGAAAACTGCGAGAGACGCCGGAAGAAAAAGCTGAGAAAAAGGAAGAGCAACAGGAGAAGAAAGAAATCAAAAGACCTTATGTACGCAGAGCTACTCCGCGCATCTTTCAGAAGGAAGAAACAGTTTATTATCCTGCCGTCCCTGGTGTTAAAGGAATAAAGATATCTATTGCAAGATGTTGTAATCCGGAACCGCAAGATCCAATTATAGGTTATATAACGAGAGGAAGGGGAATAAAAATTCACAAGAGGGATTGTCCGAATTTAGCAGCGATTACAAGCAGCGGTGGGAAAGTGTTGCCTGCTGTTTGGGAAGCAAAAGGGAAGGCAAAATTTTTGGTATATTTTAGAGTAACTGTTTGGAATGTGCCAGGTATTATTTATAGAATATCAAGAGTTACAAGTGAAATGAATGTGAATATAGAAAACTTTCGTACATCAAACAGGACAGAAAAAAGGAAACACGGGTATTACCAATCATATTTACGTTTTTCTTTTGTTGCTGAGAAGCCTCCTTTTATAACGGATATTGCGAGGGAAATTAAGCTTATTCCTGAAGTAATAACGGTACGGTGGAGTAAAAGGAGAATATATGAGGATAGTTCTTCAGAGAGTGAAGAGAGCGTCAGTTAGTGTTGACGGTGAGATAGTTTCAACAATTGGCAATGGATTACTCATTTTAATTGGCGTGGAAAAGGGAGATACGGAAAGAGAAGTAAAGTATCTTGCAAAAAAAGTTTGCGACCTAAGGATTTTTCCTGATGAACGTGGAAAGATGAATCTTTCTGTAAAGGACGTAAACGGTGAGATTATGATTATCTCGCAATTTACACTTGCCTCTCACATTAAGAAGGGCAATCGACCCGGTTTTAGCAATGCGGCGGGAGAGAATTTGGCAATTTCGCTTTATAAATTATTCGTGGAAGAAATAAAAAAGCAGGTCAAGATTGTTAGGACTGGTATTTTTGGTGCATATATGGAAGTAAATCTTGTTAATGATGGACCGGTTACTTTTATTTTGGAAAAATTTGGTGGAGCAGAGGGGATTTGAACCCCTGACCTCATCCGTGCGAGGGATGCGTTCTCCCGCTGAACTACTGCCCCGTCAAATAATTATAGATATAAAGTCTTAAAAAGCAATAGAAAAATTCTTGAAAAATGTTAAAATGGTATGGAGGTAAACATGAAAAGTATCGGCATTATTGGAGGTACTGGTGTTTATACGCCAGATTTTTTACAAAATGCAGAGCCAATAGCTGTAAAAACTGAATTTGGCACTGTGACACTTATACAAGGAGAATTGGAAGGAAGAAATGTGTTTTTTGAAACTCGCCACGGCACAGGACATACCGTGCCACCCCATAAAATAAACTACAGAGCCAATATTTTTTCTTTATACAAGTTGGGTGTAGAACGCATTATTGCAACTGCCGCAGTGGGTTCAATTAACAGGGAGATTTTGCCTGGCACGTTTGTTATTGTTGATCAATTTCTTGATTTTACAAAAAAGAGAGAAGATACTTTTTTCTCTCAAGACAAGGTAGTGCATACAGATTGTACAGATCCATATTGTCCTGAGTTAGCTACTGCTATCCAAAAAGCAATGGAGAAATTTGAGTATCCTTATTCCCAAAAAGGTACGTATGTATCTGTAGAAGGCCCAAGGTTTGAAACAAGAGCGGAAATACAGGCTTACAGTATTTTAGGTGGGGATGTGGTTGGAATGACTGGCGTTCCTGAAGTAGTGCTGGCAAGAGAATTAGGTATGTGTTATGCTACGATTGCTGCTGTAGCAAATTATGCAGCAGGTATTTCTGATCATATGATTTCTCACCAGGAAGTGGTAGAAAAAATGGGAGAAATGAACAAAATGTTCCGCAATGTTTTAAGTGAAGCAGTAATAAATATTCCTGGTGAGAGGCATTGTTCTTGCAGTAAAGCTCCTACATCAGGAGATTAGAGACGTATTTAGTAAGGATTACAACCTTTAAGAAAATGGTGTATTAGGAAATAGTAAGTTTAATCCTATTTTAATAGTGATTAAAAGAGGAGGACAGCATTTATGCAAAAGATTTTAGTGACGGGAGCAACGGGGCAAATTGGTTCCGAGCTTACATTAGCTCTGCGTGAAAAGTATGGCAATGAAAATGTAGTAGCAGCAGGACATAAAAGAAAACCTAGTGTAGAGTTGCTTAATTCTGGACCATTTGAAATTATTGACTGCGCAGAGATTGGTACGATTGAAGAAGTTGTGAAAAAGCACAGGATAGACACCATCTACCATTTGGCAGCAATACTTTCTGCAGCGGCAGAAGCCAAACCGAAACTTGCTTGGAATGTAAATATTAACGGACTTTGCAATGTTTTAGATGTTGCACGTGAACACAGATGTGCTGTTTTTACTCCTAGTTCCATTGGCGCGTTTGGTCTCAATACACCAAAAGATAACACACCTCAAGATACTATTCAGCGTCCCAAT
>DAOWNX010000034.1 GCA_030642335.1 Caldisericota bacterium | reverse complement strand
ATCCCTGGGCTGTATTTGTAGGACTTCCAGAGGTGATAGAACTGTTTAAAGATAAGCCGGTAAATGTATGGGCAATGGAAGAAGGAACTATTTTTAGAGCACGTGATGAAGGTGGTGTCCCTGTCCCTATTATGGTAATTGAAGGTGTGTATAAAGATTTTGCTGTTTATGAAACTCCCGCCCTGGGATTAATTTGTGAGTCTTCTGGCATTGCCACAAAGACTACACGCATTAAAAAAGTTACGCTTGACAAAACAGTTCTTTCACCTGGAGTCAGGCGTATGCACCCTGCCATTGCTCCTATGATCGATAGATCTGCCTATATTGGTGGATGTGATGGAGTTTCAAGTATACTTGGCGCAAAACTTATTGGTAAAAATCCTTCAGGAACCATTCCTCATGCGCTTGTTATAAATCTAGGCGGAGTGTCCAATGCGATTATAGCTTTTGATAAATACACTTCTACAGATGTTAAGCGCATTGCACTTGTGGACACGTTCGGTGATGAAAAATTGGAAACCATTCAAGCCGTAGAAGCAATCGGTCACAAATTGGATGGAGTGCGTTTGGATACGCCGCATTCAAGAAGGGGAGTATTTGCCGATATTATAAGAGAGGTTAAATGGGAGCTTGCTATAAGGGGATTTAAAGATATAAAGATTTTTGTTTCTGGTGGATTAGATGAAAATACAATACCGGAGCTTTCCGAAGCTGGTGCTGATGGTTTTGGCGTCGGTACATCCGTTGCCAATGCACCGACAATAAATTTTGCGATGGATATAGTTGAAATGGATGGAAAACCTATTGCAAAGAAAGGAAAGTTTAGTGGGAGAAAAAAAGTTTACAGGCAGATAAAAGATGGCGAGATGACATTTAAAGTTATTCCATATAAGGAGAATGATTTTTGCGCTGATGGATGGGAAGAAATGCTCGTACCTTTAATTAAAAATGGAAAAGTTGTTTATCATGAGCAAAATATAGATGATATACGTGAATATGTATTAGATCAGTTAAAAGAAATCAACAATCTTTAATGGAACTTTTTAATTTAGAAGGAAAAGAATCAATTCCTCCACTTGCCGATAGAATAAGGCCAGATTCTCTTGCTGAATTTGTTGGTCAGGAAGAGCTCGTTGGCGAGGGTAAACCTCTTTATAAAATGATAGAGAGGAAATCTCTTAGTTCTTTTCTCATCTATGGTCCACCTGGTAGTGGTAAAACGACTATTGCTCTCATTGCATCTAAAGGAAAGAAAAGAACCTTCATCACTGCTACGACAGCGCACATAAAAGACGTTCGATCTATGCTTCTAAGATTCAAAAAAGAGAAAGAATTTTCTAAAGTGCAACATGTATTAATAATCGATGAGATTCAGCATTTTACAAGGAGAGAGCAGGATGCGTTTCTTGCCCCTGTAGAGCGGGGCGATATTATTCTTATTGCTTTAACAACGGAGAATCCTTCTTTTTATATTAATTCTGCGCTTCTTTCCAGACTTTCTGTCTTTGTATTTAATCGACTTACTGAGGATGAAATTCGGCGAGTTGTAAAGGGAGCTCTTACAAAAGATAAGGTAATGACGGAGAAAAAGTTAACTGAAGAAGCTCTGGATAGAATTACAGTGCTTGCTGATGGAGATGCTAGGAGGGCATTAAATATTCTTGAATCTGTTATGGTAAATAATGAAAAAAATATGGTTGATTTAAACGATGTAGAAAACTTTTTAACAAACCCTCTTTATTATGGTAAAGAACACCATTATGATCTTATCTCGGCATTTATTAAGAGTATGAGAGGAAGTGACTCAGATGCAGCACTTTATTATTTTTATAGAATGATTGATTCAGGGGAGGATCCTCGTTATATAGCAAGGAGAATGATACGGTTTGCTGCTGAGGATATTGGCTTGAAGGACCCGAATGCTTTTGTTATAGCAAATGCAGCACGAGACGCTTTTCAAAACATTGGACCGCCTGAGGGTTATCTTGTACTTGCAGAAGCAGTTGTTTATCTTGCAGGGGCTGCTAAATGTAATGCGCTTTATCTTGCAGAAAATGAAGTTCTAAAAACTATTAAGGAAACTGGAAATCTTGAAGTCCCTAAGAAATTAAGGAATCCCACAACTTCTTTAATGAAGAAATGGGGTTATGGCAAAGGATACAAGTATCCTCATGATTACGAAGGGCATAAGGTAGAAAATGAGAACTATCTACCTGAACGCATTAAAGGGAAGAAGTTTTACAAAGAAGATTAGATTTATTACGTATTGTTACAGCAAAATAGTGTGTTAGCTTTAAAAGTACAATGATTTGTGCAAAAAGCTATTGCAAAATGTTTTTATTTAATTATAATACTATCACCTGCGTTTTAAACGTAGAGATTTTTTAGGAGGTTTACGAGTGAAAAGAATTACAGGATCAGTAAAATGGTTTAATGCCCAAAAAGGGTATGGTTTTCTAGTATGTGATGACGATGGAAAAGAGATTTTTGTACACTTTTCTGCAATTTCCGGTGATGGTTACAAGACGCTTAAAGAAGGCGATAAAGTAGAGTTTGAAGCTGTTGATAGCGACAAAGGTCTTCAAGCACATGACGTTATAGTTATTGAATAATTTCATCTAAAAAAAAGAAAACGCAAATTCCCGGTGAAAGCCGGGAATTTTTATTTTATAAGTTTTCATGTACAATATGCAATATGAAAAAGACACTAATTATAACGGAGAAACCCTCGGTAGCACAGGATATTGCTAAAGTTTTAGGAGGATTCTCTAATAAAAAAGATTATTTAGAAAGCGAGCAATTTGTTTTAACATGGGCTCTTGGTCACCTTGTGACACTTTTTGAGCCGGAAGATTATGACAAGAAATTAAAATTTTGGCAATTAGCTACATTGCCCATTATCCCTGATGAATTTCAATTCAAACCTATAGAAAAAACGAAAAGTAGACTTTCTTTGATTAAAAAACTCATGAAGAGAAATGATATTGATGTTATAGTAAATGCGTGCGATGCAGGGCGAGAAGGAGAACTTATTTTTAGAAACATTTTCCATATCATTTCGCCAGGTAAAAAAACGGTAAAGAGACTCTGGCTTTCTGCTATGACTGAGGAAGAGATTTCAAAGGGTTTTGCACATTTGCACAATTCAAAAGGATTTGATTCATTGGGAACAGCTGCGCTGTTGAGGATGGAAAGCGATTGGCTTGCAGGGATTAATGCGACAAGAGCTTTTACGAGGAGATGGGGCTCAGGAGAGATTCTTTCGCTTGGCCGCGTGCAAACACCTACATTGAGTATTATTTGCAGCAGAGAGCAAGTAATAAAAAACTTTAAGAAAGAACAGTATTTTGAGTTAGAAGGAATATTTGCAGCAAAAAATATCTCATATAAAGGTACCCATATCGATAAAAAAGGCAATACACGAATAAAAACCAAGAAAGAAGCGTCAGCTCTATTGGAAAAGGTAAAAGGGAAAGAAGGTAGCGTATTAAATATTAAAAGAAGTGGAAAAAAGAAACCGCACCCCCTTCTTTATGACCTTACAGAGCTTCAAAGGGATGCTAATAGGCGTTTTGGTTATTCCGCCCAACGAACTTTAAATATTGCTCAAAGACTTTATGAAAGCAAAAAGCTCATTACATATCCGAGAACGGACAGCAGGTATCTACCTAAATCAATGGTTTCTGAAGTGGAGAAGATTATAAAAGGAATTCGTGTTGATCCATATGGTAAATTTATTGAGGAAATTCTTTCAAAGCAAATTAAACTTGATGCAAGAGTAGTTAATGATAAAGGAGTAACTGACCATTTTGCAATTATTCCTACTGGCAAAATGCCTGTATTCTCTCAACTAAAAGGAGAGGAGCAAAATATATTTGACCTTGTGGCAAGGAGATTTTTGTCCGTATTCTTTTCTTACGCTGTTGTCGAAAGACTTTCTTTCAAAACTGTTGTTGAAAAAGAAGTGTTTAAAACCGAACTTTCAAGGATTAAAGAACCAGGCTGGATGATAGTGTACAATGTTCAGGAGAAAAATGTATTAGTAAATGTCAAAGAGACAATGAAAGTTTTATTGGATAAAATAAATCTTCTTGAAAAAGAAACTCAACCTCCTGCTCGTTATAATGATGCTACTATACTTACCGCTATGGAAACAGCTGGCAAGCTTGTTGAAGATGAAGAGTTAAAAGAAGCCATGAAAGAAAGAGGATTGGGCACTCCCGCTACAAGAGCGAGCATTATAGAACGGCTTATCAGTGTGGGATACATAGAGCGGTCTGCTAAAAGTCTTGTTCCGCTGGATAAAGGAATGAGACTTATTAATCGGGTGATGACGATTAGTGCTGGTGAAATTTTAGCCCCAGCGCTTACTGGTGAATGGGAGAAAAAGTTGCGAGATATTGAAAAAGGAAAACTTCAGCCAGATGAATTTATGAACGGTATAAAACAACTTACCTCTGATATTGTAAAAAAGGTAAAAGATTATAAAGGCGATAGCACTGTAGTAATAGGCGATGGCAAACCTGTCGGTAAATGCCCGAAGTGCGGTGCTGATATAGTAGAAACAGCAAAGGCATTTTCTTGTATTAATAGAGCAGAAAAAACTTGTGATTTTATTATCTGGAAAAAACTTGTAAACAAGACAATAACAACAGAGATTGCCGAGAAACTACTTAAAGGTGAAACGATACATATGACAGGTTTTATTTCAAAAGCGCGAAAGCGTTTCAATGCGGATATTGCTCTTGTTGATAATAAAGTCAGTTTCCTTTTCCCTGAAAGGCAAAAGGACGAACTATTGGATCCAACACCTATCGGTAAATGTCCGAAGTGTGGTGCCGATATACTGGAAGGGAAGGAAACGTATTTTTGTTCTAAAAGAGATGATGGATGCACTTTTTACATTAAAAAGGTGCTGGGCAATAAACGAATTACAAAGGATATTGTCGTAAACCTTCTCAATAACAAGACAACAGAACTTCTTACTGATTTTTTGTCAAAAAATGGGAAACCTTTTTCTGCTTTTTTGTATTTTGATAACCATTATAAAGTGAGATTCAAGTTTGAAAGTAAAAAGAGACCAAGAAGTAATAGAAAGAGACAATGATAATCATTGTTACAGGCAATGGAAGTAATTCTGGGAAAACAACGTTAATACGGATTATACTTTCTTTATATCCTGATATATTCGATGTGGTAAAACTTACTCCGTCCGATAGACTCAAAAGTGCTATTGAGGTTGATAAATCTGAGCTTTTGAAAGACCGAAAAGATACAGCGTTTTTTATGAGAGAAGGTGCAAGGAAAGTGGTTTGGGTTCATGGGAAGGCAAAGGATATAGGTTCTTTGTTAAAATCTTCTCTTACGCAACTTGGAGATAATATAATTATCGAAGGAAACAGCGCCCTTAGATACATAAAACCAGATTTGACATTTTTTACTACCAGAAGAGAACTTGGCAGTATAGTCAACAAGAGTGCTGCGTTTGCAGAAAGTATGGCTGATTATATTATTTTAAATAAAACTTCTGTAAATTACAGTAGAAGCGGCAATATCTTAAATATTTCTCTTCTTAAAGCTTTAGCTGACCCGGGTGAATTTGCTAACGAATTTAGCAAAATTCTACAAAAATTTAAATAATTGATGTGAGGTTTAATATCTGGGCATTATTACATTTCTTTTATAATAATATTGCCAATGATATCTGCTGCCTCTGAGATTCTGTCTGCGGAGTTGCTTATATGCCTGTATACTTCCCTTACTTTAAAGATATAATGAAAATCTGGATTTGCGAATAGCTCAGCCAGTGCTTCACGATATGTTTCCTCTATTTCATTTTCGATAGATTTGGCAGCAATGATATTATTGTTTACGAGTTGTTTATTTTCGGATAGCTTGCTTACAGCGTAATTAATATGTGTAACGCCTCTTGATAACTTTTCGATCATTTTTTTAAGGTAAAAATTTGGATAGATATCATATACTATCATTTCTTCAGCCGTGTTTAATGAGTAGTCGAGTATATCGTCTATTATACTGGATAAAGTAAATATGTCTTGTCTATCAAAAGGCGTAATGAAACTTTTATTAAGTTCATTAATTAGTTCTCTTCTTGTCCTGTCTCCTTCTCCCTCCACTTTTTTAATCTTGATTTTTAAGTTGTGTCTGAGTACGGCATGATCAGATGCTTTTTTATCTATCCCCATGAATTTATTGAGAAGGTTTGTTCCTTCTACTGTGAGGTCTCCCTGTTTTTTTATCAGGGCATAAAAAGAATCAGATCTTTTAAAAATAGAACTCCATAGTTTCATTTTCTTTTTCACTCTCCTCATATTTAGTTTAAAACATTTTTTCTAAAATCAAAGTAACAACATAGGAAAGTAAAATAGAAGCAGGTATTGTAATAATCCATACGAAAAGAAGATTCTTTACTACATTCCATCTCACAGAATATGGTTTTTCTCCTGCTCCTGTACCTATAAGTCCCATATTTAATGTTTCTGTGCTGCTTACCGGCAGTCCTATTCGTGCAAAGGACAGTACGGTGACAGACGTAATTAGTTGGGCAAAAAATGTCTGTTTTGGTTTAGAGCGCATGATGCGAAAGCCTGCGGTAGTGGCTACATTTTCTCCAAAAAGTAGAGTACCCACTATAAATATGGCTGCCAAAGCAAGGATAATCCATGGGTCTTTAGCGTTAGCTGCTATATTTGTATGAGTTACATATGCTGCCATATATATTAAGCTCAGTGTTTTTTCTGCATCATTTGCTCCATAGCCCATAACGAGTAACACGGATGTAAAAACTTGCAGTATTTTAAAATACATAGATGTTCTTGGTGCGGCTTTATGCAATAATAAGTTTATTAATTTTATCAAAAGAAATCCGATGGCAAAACTTATTAGTATAGATATTATTAATGCTCCGAATATTTTATACACTTCGGGCCTATTTATTTTATTTGCAAATTTTGTTGCTATTCCTCCGCCTATAAGTGCACCAACAAATGTATAGGATATGCTTACCGGATATTTTATTTTTTGTGCTATGATGACCCATATAATTGTAGAAATTATAGTGCCATAAAGTAATTGCATATTCATATATTCTAAAGGAAGTATTTTTGTTCCTAGTGTTTTTACTATTGCTGTGCCAAAAATGAACGGCGCAAGAAACATACCTATAAAAAGTATTACTACGGCAAATATCGGATGAATAAAATTAGAGGACACAATGGATCCTAAAAGTGTTCCTCCATCATTTGCACCCATAATAAGCTGAAAAATTAGCGCGAAACCAATAAAAATTACAAAATTTATATTCATCGTATATGCCATAGCTACAATATTAACATATTTTTAATTTTATGTAAATGTTTTTAAAATTACTTTATCAAATTTTTTAATTATCGGATTGAATTTAGTTTTATTTTTTTATAATATTTTTTGTTCAGTTGACAAGATTTTGCTAAATATCTATAATAAAATGTATTTTGAAAGGAGACAGGAATGACTGAGGAAATTGTCCTACAAAGAAGAAAACGCTTAAGAGCTATTAAAGAGTTTCTGACTGGAT
>DAOWNX010000133.1 GCA_030642335.1 Caldisericota bacterium | reverse complement strand
TAGGCAATCTCTTCCCGGAACTTTCATTCATAACAACCATTATTCTTTCAACAGTAATTATTTTTGAAATAATTGGACCACTTGGAGCAAAATTTGCCATTTTCCATGCAAGAGAAGTACCAATCGATACAGAAAAAAAATTAAAAGAAATTTCTTAAAATTCATATGTTTCAACACTTTATACAGCTGCAAAAGAAATTCGTATTCAATCAATACAAACAAATTTAGTATTTTAAAAATCGACCAAAATATTATACTAGAATAACAATCTTGAGAGGAGGCAGAAAATGGTTAGAATCGTAACAGATTCAACAGCATATTTAGATGAAAGTTTCATAAAAGAAAATGATATAAAAATTGTCCCGCTGAAAGTATCTTTTGGAGAAAAACATTTCAGAGAAGGAGTGGATATTACGACAAATGAATTTTATAAGCACTTCACAGAAAGCAAGTCCCTGCCAAAGACTTCTCAACCCTCAGCACAGGATTTTATTGATGTGTATAAACCAATCTTAGAAAAAGATAACGACATTATTTCTATCCACATCTCCGGAGGATTAAGTGGTACCGTTAACACAGCAATGCTCGCAAAAAAAACACTAAACACAGAAAAAATTTGCATAATAGATTCGTTATCCACTGCACTTATTATTCGATTCTTGACAGAAAAAGCTCTCGAATTAATAAAAAATGGAGAAAATTTTGAATATGTATGCTCTTCTGTAAAAGCTCAAGTTAAAAAAATGCTATCCAGATTTATACTGGATGACTTAAATTATATGGTAAAAGGAGGGAGGCTGAATAAAGCAGAAGCTCTGGCAGGATCCATTCTTCACATCAGACCGATTGTCTCCTTTACAAATGGGAAAGCAAAGGTTGAAGGCATCTCAAGATCGTGGAAAAAAGCTAAAGCAAAACTCTTACATTACGCTGAAAAAATAAATAAAAATACCGGCATTAATAAGATTGGAGTTCACTGCGGAGCAAATTTAGAGGAAGGTAAAGAGTTTAAACAAGAAATTGAAAAAATTTTAAAAACACCCACAGCACTACTGCAAGTAGGAAGTATTCTTGGAACGTACGGAGGACCAAAATGGCTAGGGTTGGGTATAGAAACCAAATAGTATGAAGAAAGAAAAGCAAGCAGAAGAAATTGTAAACATACTTAAACAAGAGCTCCAAAAATTTAAAAGCCCTGCTATAACTATTCTTGCAAGAGAAAAAAGAAACCCTTTCAGGGTGCTTATTTCAACAATACTCAGCCTGCGTACCAAAGATAAAACGACTATCAGTGCAAGCAAAAAACTTTTTGCTGCAGCAGATTCTCCAAAAAAAATATTAAAGCTTAATAAGAAAGAAATTGAAAAACTTATCTACCCTGTAGGTTTTTATCACAGAAAAGCAGAACAAATCTTAAAGATATCCGAGATATTGATAACAGACTACAATGGAAAAGTGCCAGATAAAATAAATGATCTTTTAGGGCTTCCAGGTGTAGGTAGAAAAACAGCAAATCTTGTACTCAATGAAGGGTTTGGCAAATTAGCTATCTGTGTAGATATACATGTACATAGAATTTCAAATCGCTTAAATCTTGTGAAAACAAGCGAACCAGAAGAAACAGAATTCGCCTTACAAAAAATTCTACCAAAAAAACACTGGATAGTTTTTAATACACTTCTTGTCACTCTTGGTCAAAATATCTGCACCCCTGTATCCCCAAAATGCTCCCTCTGTCCTATAAAAAAATATTGTCCAAGGATAGGAGTCGATAAACATAGATAAAGCCAATTAAATAGTAATTATTCAGCCCTTTGTATAAAAAAAAATATCTGCTAAAATGATGTTCGCATGAAAAAAATCATATTAATAGTATTAATAACGGGAATAATATTTACGGGTTGTAGCAGCAACAAAACCCAGGTAAAGCTACTTGATAGCATAACGCACAAGGAAATCCAGGGTACAGTTGTAATAAATGGTGAGAAGCTACAAATACAAGATGGTACCGTTTCACTGAAAAAAGGAACAATCAGTATAAACAAAGACAGATATATCGTAAAAAATACAGAAATAACTCAGCCCAGTCACGTAGTGTACCTTTCGCCCATTTGTTATCTCAAAGTAAATATAACTAGCTACAACGGAACTGGCATCGAAAATACAACAGTACAAATTGGAGGCAGAAAAGAAATCACAGACAAGGATGGAAATTGCATTATATCTCCTGCAGAGAAAGGTAACCAAATTATTGAAATTAGTAAAAAATTCTTTGAAAGCAAAAAAATTCAAATAGACATCCTACAAGGAGAAAATGAAATTTCTATACAATTCTTTACAAACAACAGCGCGGTTCAAGAATATTTGAATTCCCTTGTATTTCCATATGATCAAAAAAATTTCTCTTTCACAATTAGTATATGCGGGACAGAAGATCAACAAGAAATTGACTATCAGTTCATGGGAAAAGTGGTAAATTACGAAGTAAAAGAAATATGGGACAAAAATATCCACTACATATTCGATAATAATGAGCCACTTATTATAAATCCGGTAGAAGAGAAAGTAAAAGATCAGGAGAAAATAAAAGCATTAATATACGCAAGGGGTGTAATACAACGAATATTAAATTTCAAAGATGAAATCAGCAATCTAAACGTGTCAGACATATCTGACAATAAGATTTTAATTAAAGAAAACAAAACTTTTGAAAGTAAAAATATTGAAGAAAAGATACTAATGCAAGCAACAAACAGAAAGATATACAGAATCACAATATCGCTTGCATCCAATGACATAGAAAATATGAATATAAATGTTCAGATCGATATAAAATAGGAGGAAATATGGGATTCACACATCTACATTTGCACACAGAATACAGTTTGTTAGACGGATTAAATAGAATTCCAAAACTAGTACAAAGAATAAAAGAGTTAGGAATGGATTCTGTCGCCATCACTGATCACGGAAATATGTACGGTACTATAGATTTCTATGAAACGATGAGAAAAAATGGAATAAAACCAATTATAGGCTGTGAAGTTTATGTTGCACCAGACGGAAGGTTAAAAAAAGAAAAAAGAAGCGTAAAAAGGTATCACCTTGTTCTACTTGCAAAGAACAATACAGGCTATAAAAATCTCATTAAAATCGTATCCATAGGATTTTTAGAAGGCTTCTATTACAAACCAAGAGTA
>DAOWNX010000088.1 GCA_030642335.1 Caldisericota bacterium | reverse complement strand
GATATGTCTCTTGAAAAAGAGAGAGGTATTACTATTCGTTCGCATCCTGTCACTATTAAGATTAAAGACAAAAAAGGTGATGAATATCAGTTTAATCTTATAGATACCCCGGGGCATGTTGATTTTAATTATGAAGTATCACGTAGCTTAAAAGCATGTGAAGGGGCAGTGCTTCTTGTCGATGTTTCCCAGGGCGTTGAAGCCCAGACTATTGCCAATACTTATCTTGCATTAGAGCATAATCTTACCATTGTTCCTGCTTTGAATAAAATTGATATTAAAGGCGCTGACATTGAGGGGACAATAAAGGAAATCGAAGAGATGGTAGGATTATCGAGGGATGAAATTTTGCAGATTAGCGCAAAATTGGGCACCGGTGTTGATGATTTAATAGAAGCAATAATTAAAAAAATTCCACCTCCTCATGTAAACAACAATGCGCCACTTAGAGCACTTGTTTTTGATTCGCACTTCGATATGTATAAAGGTGTAGTGGTGTATGTAAGAATAATGGATGGCACGATTCGCGCAGGTGATAAAATTAAATTTATGTCTTCGGAAAAAGAATTTCAGGTGGAAGAAGTAGGTGTGTTTAAATTGAAAATGGAGCAATGTGATGAATTGACGAGCGGTGAAGTGGGTTATTTTACTGCAATTATAAGGGAACCTCTGGATGTGCTTACTGGAGATACTGTTACAACTGTGGTTAATCCTGCACCAACAGCTATTTTGGGGTTTAGAAAAAATGTACCGATGGTGTTTGCAGGTTTATACCCTTTAAATACTAATGAATTTGAATCGCTTAAAAAATCTCTTGAAAAACTTCATTTAAATGATCCTGCGTTTACATTTGAACCAGAAAATTCGCAGGCACTGGGTTTTGGATTTCGATGTGGTTTTTCTGGCTTGCTACACCTTGAGATTACAATGGAAAGACTTAAAAGGGAATTTGGACAGGAGCTCATAGCAACAGTACCAAATGTAATATATGAAATTGTTTTGAGAAATGGAACAGTGTTGCAGGTAGATAGTCCAAACAAATTTCCTGACCCATCGAATATAGAAGAAATTAGAGAGCCGATTGTAGATGCGTCTCTTATGTTGCCTCCAGAATATATTGGTAATGTTATGGAGCTTGCAAAAGGGAGGAGAGGGCAATTTATAGATATGGTTTATCCTGAATCAAAGAGGACAATTTTAAGGTACAAAATTCCATTGCAGGAAATTATTGTAGATTTTTTTGATACTCTTAAATCTGTGACAAGAGGGTATGGTACGCTCGATTATGAATTTAAAGGATTTAAAAAAGCGGATCTTGTGAAAGTTGATCTTTTAGTGAACAGAGAGCCTGTAGATGCACTGTCATTTATTGCGCACAGAGAAAAGGCTGATTATGTGGCACGGCAATTATTGAGGAGTATGCGAAAAGTTATTCCCCGACAGATGTTTGAAGTTGCATTGCAAGCAGCTATTGGAAGTAGAATAATTGCAAAAGAACGTATTGTGGCATATAGGAAAGACGTGTTGTCAAAATGTTATGGAGGAGATGTTACAAGGAAGCGGAAACTTCTGGAAAAGCAAAAACTTGGCAAGAAGAAAATGAAACAAATTGGCCGAATTCAACTTCCTCAAGAAGCTTTCTTTTCAATATTATCAGTGAAGAGTGGTAGAAAAAAATAGAGGCATTTCTATCTATATCCATATACCTTTTTGTTTAAAGAAGTGTAATTACTGTGATTTTGTATCTTTTAATTTCAAAAGAGACGAGGTTCACAAATACGTAGAATATCTTAATAGGGAGATTTCTTTTTTCAGTAAAAAAAATGATTTAAGTGACCTTCCTGTTTCCACAGTATACTTTGGAGGAGGTACGCCTTCACTTCTTACTGTGGGCAATGTGGAAAGTATTTTATTGACAATGCGGAGGAATTTTAAACTATTACCGTCTGCCGAAATTACTCTTGAAGCAAATCCTGAATCTATTGAAGTAAAAAAGTTCAGAGAATTTCGTACATTGGGAATAAATCGTATAAGTATAGGTGCTCAGTCTTTTAATGATGCTACACTGAAACTGCTTGGAAGAATACATGATGCAGATAAAATTTATAAAAGCTTCGCATCTTTACGAGAAGCTGGTATTAACAACATAAACATAGACATTATGTTTGCTCTGCCAGGGGAAACTATTAAAGATTTAATGCATTCCTTGAAAGAAGCAGTAAATCTTGACGCAGAGCACATTTCTTTTTATTCTCTGCTCATTGAAAGGGGCACTTTGTTTTACAGGAAAAGAAAGGTTCTTCATTTCCCCGGTAGTGATGAAGAAGCGGAACAATACAGGATGGGTATAGATTTTTTGGAGAGTAGTGGCTATAAACATTACGAAATATCTAATTTTTCAAAGGATAATTTTCAATGTAAACACAATGTGACTTATTGGAAAAACTTGCCTTATCTTGGTTTTGGGGTAGCTGCGGGAAGTTATTATAAAAGAAAAAGGACAAGAAATGTTTTAAAACTCGATAATTATTATAAGAAACTTAATGACGATACTTTGCCAATTGGTTTATATGAACACTTAAGGGGCAAAAAGGCAAAGGGCGAGCATATCATAATGAATTTAAGACTTTTAGAAGGATGCGACAAGCATCTTTATTACGTAAGGTTTGGTAGCTTTCCAGTGAATGATTTCGCCGAAGAGATTGAATTTTTGTTGCTGAATGGATTAATTGAAGAGGATGAAAGGTACATTCGTCTTACAAAAAGAGGAGTGTTCCTGGCTAATATAGTGTTTGAACGGTTTATTGCCTTGTAGCGGGATTTATTTTTGAATGATCTATTTTTGTGCATTAAAGAGGTTTGCATACAACCATCGTATCTTGCCTGAGTTGAAAGAAAGTAAATAAGTCTATATAATAAAAAGATGAAAGAAAAGATTAGTGTTATAATTGTAACGGGTTTAAGTGGAGCTGGAAAGACAAAAACAATTGGCACTTTAGAGGACATTGGATATTTTTGCGTAGATAATTTGCCACCCAGTCTTATATCTCCTTTTATTGAGCTTTGTGAAAAAACAGAGGGCAAAATAAATAAAATAGGTATAGTGGTAGATGTAAGAAGCGGAGAGTTCCTGGATCTTTTACCTGAAGTGATTCTTAAACTAAGAAAGGATGCAAGATTCTCGGCAAAAGTAATCTTCCTTGAGGCGTCTGAAGATGTTCTAATAAAGCGATTTTCTGCAACGCGAAGAAAGCATCCAATTCAAGAGATGGCTACTATTCAAGAGAAGATTGAAGAAGAAAGAAAGAGGTTATATGCAATAAGGGCAACTGCAGATTATATAATCGAAACTTCTAATTATGTTTTAAAAGACTTAAAAGAAAAAATTGTATCTATGCTTTCTTGTGTTACTTCCGATCTTATAAATTTGTCCATTGTAACGTTCGGATATAAATATGGTGTTCCATTGCAGGCCGATATTGTTATTGATGTGCGTTTTATACCAAATCCGTTTTATATAGACCGGTTAAGCCGACAAGATGGAAGGAGTAAAGAAATAAAAGATTTTATTCTTTCTTTCTCTGAAACGAAAGAGTTTATTGATAAGATTGAAAACCTTTTTGTTTTTCTTCTTCCAAACTATATAAAAGAAGGAAAATCTTATCTTACCGTTGCTTTCGGGTGTACAGGTGGTAAACACCGTTCTGTTGCAATAGGTGAATTATTTGAAGATTTTTTAAAAAGAAAACACCATTCTGTAACCATTATTCATAGGGATGTGGAAAAATGAAAGGATTATCGAAATCTACAAAGTTTAGGTGGCTTTTACCGGGAGTACGGATAAAAAGATATTTATTTACTATCTTTTTTGGGATTGCACTGCTAACATATGGGGTTGTTGTTGTCTATCTTAATGTTGCGCGTAGCAATTTATATTCCTGGAGAAATATTTTTCTCTTGAATCTTTCTGAAAAAATTCCATTTGGCAAATTTGTTATTCCAATAGCTGGCATTCTATTCTTTGTTTTTGCAGTGTCATTAATTGTTGTTGGCATAAAAGAACTTCTTTCTTCAATTTCTACTGCGCTTGTTCCCGATAAAGACCCGAAAGAAATTATGGACATAATCTTTGGGGAGAGAAAAGAGGGATTAAAGAAAAGGGTAGTTGTAATTGGTGGAGGCACAGGCACTACTTCTGTTCTTTCTGGTTTACGAGATAAGTTTGTTAAGATTTCAGCTGTTATTACAGTGGCAGATACTGGCGGTAGTTCTGGAATATTACGGAAGGAGTTAAAAATGCCTCCTCCGGGCGATATTCGCAACTGTCTTGTTGCTTTATCAGAAGAGCGTTCTTTTATATCACGACTTCTCTCTTTTAGATTTAGTGGAAAGGGTTCTTTTTTAGATGGGCACAACCTTGGCAATATTCTTATAGCTGGTCTAACAAAAATGACTGGTGATTTTGGAGATGCAGTGCTTTCTATGAGCAAAATTTTATCTATAAATGGAGAAGTGATGCCTTTTACTACAGAGGATATTACACTGTGTGCGGAATTTGAAGATGGAAATGTTGTGAGGGGAGAAATTGAAATTACAAATTATCATGGTAAAATTAAGAGAATTTTTATTGAACCGGAGAGTGCAAAGCCATATATTAGGGCCCTGGAAAGAATTTCTCAAGCCGATGTTATTGTGATTGGACCCGGAAGCCTTTACACTAGTATTATGCCTCCATTGCTTCTTCCATCAATAGCGGATACAGTACGACGAAGTAGAGCAAAAAAAGTGTATGTATCCAATATAATGACGGAACCCGGTGAAACGGATCATTTTACTGCATATGATCATAT
>DAOWNX010000136.1 GCA_030642335.1 Caldisericota bacterium | reverse complement strand
GAGACGCGGTCTGATACGGGTGATAACACGTGAGATGAAAGATAACTTTCTAAAATGTGAATAATCATATCAATTACACCATCAACGGTTTGTTTTTTTGGTATTGATAATGTCAGGAGTGGGTCTACAATGGATGTTTTTGGAAACAGGCTTTCTCCCCATAACGATCTTTTGCTTCTTGTCTTACTATTTGTTATTACCCCTCCTGCATCAGCTTCAGAGCCTGTTGCGGCTACTGTTATAGCTGCAAGAATGGGCAGTGCATTGTCGGGCACCTTTATTTTTGGTGGCCTTTCACAGTAGTCCCACACAGGACGTTTACTTACCGTAACCGTTGCGATTCCCTTTGATGCATCAATTACGCTTCCCCCGCCAATTGCTACAATGAAGTCGACATTTTCTTTGCGTGCTAATTCTCCACCTTTATCTACAGTATCGCTCTCCGGGTTTGGTTCTA
Organism: Caldisericota bacterium; assembly: GCA_030642335.1. Lineage (GTDB taxonomy): Bacteria > Caldisericota > Caldisericia > Caldisericales > Caldisericaceae > UBA646. Next base: position 2,648 of record DAOWNX010000136.1, on the reverse strand, counting down.
TTTCGGAAAATTCTACAAATTCTACACCATTTTCTTTAAGCGTTTTTTTGGCTTTATCCAATAGCCCTGAAGATTTAGCAAAGTGTTTTCCTGTGACGATTAATGCTTTTTTTCCTATCTGTTTCGCTTCTTCTCCAAGTTTTTCAAACTCACCCTTCCCAAAAACTATTTTGGTCGGTAATTTAAATGTAAAGTTATTCATACTTTTACCTCCTCTTAATAATTTTACTTTATAAAAGTATACTATAAAAAAATAAAAAGAATAAGCAATGGGGTTGTTTATTTATCAAAACTCTAATGTTCTTAAGGTTAATCAGTTTTATTTTTGTGACAGGGCTTGCTATATTTATTCTTAGGAATAAAAGAGCGCTAAACAGAAAAAGCTTATAAGAGCAAGGAAGGGCTTTTGTTAATATTTTTGCAGGCAAAAATAATATTTATGATAATTTTATTTGTCTTATACCTTCAAATGCTAACACTTTTACTTTTGGATTTTTTAAGGATTTAGTGTAAAATGATTATACAAAGGGGGTGAATGGATGAAGGTACGGGATGCTGTAGTCGCGGGTGCTTTTTATCCTGCTGATAAGGAAGAACTAAAAACGATGGTGAAGCAATTTATTGCAGCAGCACCGTTATTGCAAATTCCTTGTATAACAACAATTATTGCTCCTCATGCTGGCTATGTATATTCTGGCCCTGTTGCGGGATATAGCTATAGGCAGTTTGACAATCTTGATAAAAGCAAACACTGGACCATTTTTTTAATTGGACCATCTCACTATTCTTATTTTAAGGGTGTATCAGTTGGGTTGTTTGATGTTTATAAGACACCACTAGGGATTGTTAATGTCTCAAAAACCACAAAAAGACTTCTTTCGGAAGAGGATTTTCACTTTATTTTAGAAGCTCATCTTGAAGAGCATTCTCTTGAAGTGCAACTGCCATTTTTACAGGTAGCTCTACCCCATTTTGAAATAGTCCCTATTATTACAGGTGATGTATCTTCCAATTATTTAGGGACTGCTCTTGCTAAGTATGCTCCTGAAAATTCTATTTTTCTTGTGAGTTCCGATTTAAGTCATTACCATTCTTATGAAGCAGCAAGGGATATTGATAGTCATTGCAATGATGCTGTGGAAAAACTTAACCTGAAAGAGCTTGTAGTCTGTGAGGCGTGCGGGAAAGTTGGAATTGCTGCTGCAATATATCTTGCCAAGAAAAATAAATGGAAAAGCAAAGTACTTCATTATGCAACAAGTGGAGATGTTGTGGGTTCAAAGGCACAAGTAGTAGGGTATGGTGCCTATGTTTTCTATAAGGGGTGACAATTATGGAGATGCAGCTTAAAAAAGATCTTTTGAGAGTTGCAGGGGATGCCATAAAGAATTATCTAGACCACAAGGAAAAAATCGTTGTTTCAGAGAATGATTTTCCGGATCCTGAATTCTGGGAGGATAGGGGTACTTTTGTAACGCTCACAATAAATGGAAAGTTAAGAGGATGCATTGGAACGATTATTCCTGTTCGTCCTCTGATTCTTGATGTGATAGACAATGCAATTAATGCTGCATTTAGAGATTTACGCTTTTATCCACTTGTGAGAGAAGAATTTTCTACAGTAAATATTGAATTGTCGATTCTTGCCGTTCCCATACAATTAAAATTTTCTTCTCCTAAGGAATTGCTTAAAAAGGTTAGACCCAATATTGATGGTGTGGTTATACGAAGAGGCCCGTATCAGGCAACTTTTTTACCTCAGGTATGGGATGAGCTGCCCGATAAGGAAGCATTTTTTAAACATCTATGCTTAAAAGCAGGATTAAGTGAGGACTGTTTTCAAATGGACGGGTTAGAAGTCCATGTTTATCAAGTAGAATCCTTTTCAGAGGAAGAGTTTAAATAAGTGGATATGTTATTGTAACTTTCCTTTCTTCAGCATCCCACTCTACACTGCCGCCAATATTTTCTACTATGAAGCGCAACGGCAGATAGGTTCTTGAATTAATGATAAGCGGGTAAACATTTTCGTTTTTGTCTATTCGTACCTCTTTCTCGTTTACTATTGCCATATTATTCCCTATAAATAGATGGATTTCTGCACCATTTATAAATATTGTCACTTCTTTATTTTCAGCTTCATAGAAAATCTTTCCGCCAAGTGATTCTATAATGACTCTAATTGGGAGTAAGGTTCGCTCGTTTTTAATAATTGGGGCGGTATCGATAATTTTTTTTGTAGAGTTGACATATATGTATTTCTTGCCGATAAAGAGCTGCAGTGTTGATGGTGGTAATGGCGAATAGGCTATTATAATATTTTTTACCGTTTTATTTCCAGCTTCATCTTCTGCTATTGCTTCTATAATATTCTTCCCGATCTTTAGTTTTATGTAAGCGGAATATTCTGTGCTGTTACATTGTTTTTCGTTTACGTAAAGATTTATTGCATCAATTGCTTGAATATTTATTTTTATAAAGACATTTGGTGTTACTTTTGGTGTTGTGCTCGATAAAATTTCTGGTGGTATTCTGTCTAATGTCACAATAAACGAATCTTCTGTAAGATTTCCGGCTGTGTCGGTGCAACTGATTTGTATTTCGTTTTCCCCGTCCTGAAGGTGATAATCAATGGAAAATTTACCTTC
>DAOWNX010000150.1 GCA_030642335.1 Caldisericota bacterium | reverse complement strand
AATGCCTCCACAGCATCTTTCCAGGTAATTTTTGATGCCTCCTCAATTTTTTTGCCCTTTACAATATCTGTGAGTATCGATCCTGTCGCTATGTTAGATGCGCAACCAAATGACTGAAATTTAATATCTTCTATTCTATGATTCTCTGGGTCTACTTTTAGATAGAGAGTAAGCATATCCCCGCACGCCGGACTTCCCTCTGTTACTTTCACATCCGCATTTTTAATCTTTCCAACATTATGTGGATGTTTAAAATGTTCAATTACTAATTTTGTATACGGAACTGGCATTATTCTCCATCCTCCTTTCCTAACGGGCTAAGTTCCCTCAGGTCTCTAACTACTTCTTCTGTTTTCTGAATAGTATAATCGATTTCTTCTTCTGTATTATATTTTGACAGAGAAAACCGAATTGACCCATGAGCTTGTTCATGGGATTTCCCCATTGCCAAAAGTATGTAGCTGGCCTGTAGATTTCTGCTATAACAAGCAGACCCTGTTATCACAGCAATTCCTTCAAAATCTAAGCGAAGTGAAATAGCCTCGCCTTCAATATATTTAAAAGTTAAATTAACAATATGCGGCAAGGATTGCTCTTTTGAACCATTATACTCCACATCCTTAATAGTCGTTTCTATTCCTTTAATCAAACGTTTTTTAAATAATAAAACTCTATCAACATCTTCCCTGCTAAATATCTCTGCCGCTTTTTGAGCCCCGATAATCGCGGGTGTATTTTCCGTCCCGGGCCTTAAATTAAATTCATTAAACCCGCCGTCCAGCATTTTTTTAATCTTTGTTTCTTTTCGAGCGAATAGTATTCCAATACCTTTTGGGCCGTAAAATTTATGGGGAGATAATGTAATAAGGTCTATCCCCCAATTATACGCATCTATTGGCAAATATGGCCAGGCAATTGCAGCATCTGTATGAAATAGTATTCCATTTTCATTTGATAGTTTTGCAATTTCTCTGATATCCTGGACTGTTCCTGTCTCATGGTTCCCATATTGGATTGAGATTAACGCTGTTTCCTTCTTAATGCAGCGTTTCAATGCATCCATATCGACAATACCATCTTTATTCACTGGAAGGTATGACACTTCAAAACCTTCTTCTTCCAGTCGTCTAAACGAATTAAGAACGGATTTGTGCTCTACTTGCGTTGTTATGAGATGTTTTCCTTTGTTCATATTCGCATAGGCAACTCCTTTTATGGCAAGATTATTTGCTTCAGTTCCGCCTGAAGTAAATATAATTTCTTCCGGATACTTTCCTCCTATTCGCTCAGCAAAGGATGCTCTTGCCCCATCAACTGCATCCTTTACCTCCAGTCCATAAGTATGAGCAAACTGAGAAGAAGGGACAGCATATTTTTCCATAAAAAACGGAATCATAGCGTCGACTGCTCGTTTATCCATTTTTGTAGAAGCTGCATTGTCTAAATAAACTTTCATAATTACCTACTATTCGTACCCTAAATTTTTCTTTGCATCACTACTCATCAAATCAGGACTCCATGGCGGATCATATGTGAGCTCCACTTTAACTCCCTTTACACCTTCAAGCTCTTGAATAACCATTTCCACATCCCTCATTATAAAAGATGCCATTGGACAACCGGGAGCAGTAAGTGTCATTTTAACAAATACAGTTCCATTATCTTCGTCTGTTTTAATATCATAAATTAAACCTAAGTCCACAATACTTACAGGTATTTCTGGATCGTACACATTTTTAAGTGCTTCCAAAATTTCTTGTTTTTTTACCATATTGGCCTCCTTACTCCTCTGAATAAATTCTTCTTTCGTTCTTAAGATTTCTCATCTCAGTCACATCTTGAGTAACCTCTAACGTACCTAAATATTTTCCTTCGCCATTTCTTACTGCATGGTATTTAATATATACAAATCTACCATTTATTTCAAGCCAGAAATCTGCATAATCTCTTTTACCGCTCTTAAAATCAGAAAGTATCTTTTCAACAATATGAACACTCTTTGGAGGATGACAATTTTGAACTGTACGGCCAATTATAGCTTTTGTGCGAGGAAAAACCCTTTTCTCTGCCCTATTAAAGTACCTTACAATATCCTTATCGTCAATGAACGTGATCTCTACTGGCAATAAGTCAAGCGATACTGCTAACTGTTCTTTGGTAAGCGTGCCATACTCAAAATGCACTTTTTGATCACCATGATTTGCTGCTTTTCTTGCCGTTTCAAGTAGAGAATTTACTTGTTTTTTAAGCAGCTCCTCGTAACCTGTTGAATCTACCGACTTAATTTTATGCTCCATTGCTTCTTTTGGTGCAAGATCTGTATACCCCATTTCATCCATTTGCTTCCAGACTTCGTCCCATTCTTCCTCTGTTAGCTTGCTTATCGCTGACGGATAAAGAATTTTGTTCTCTTTATAGATGTGGTTCGATTTCAAATCAATAATATAAAGAACCAAAGAATCGATGTATTTTACAAAATCTTTATAGGACTTACTTTCAGGATTGCTTAAAACTGTATTCAATTCTTTTAACCTCAACCTGAGTGAATCATGCTCAGTCCACATAATTTTTGCAGGTTGAACAATTTCGTACTTTTCAAGATATGGGAAAAGCACATTTTCTTCACGAAGCATATGGCTTTTTACGCCACCAACAACTTTGGCTACCATTTTTAACGCCTCTAGTGTATTTTTAGCGTCCTGAAAATTGTTAAATCCTTTCAAGGCTTCTGTTAACTTCCTTAAATTTGTGAACTGAGAAAGAAGTTCTTTATGTTCAGCCATTAACAGGTAAATCGGATGACCCACGTCGGCAATATTTTTTTCTTTCTCAAGTGATTCTTT
>DAOWNX010000090.1 GCA_030642335.1 Caldisericota bacterium | reverse complement strand
TAAGAATCTCAGCTTCTTCATTTAAAATACGTGCTACTTCTTCATCAATAAACCCAGAAAAATTTGTTAATATCTGCATTTTTTCAATTGAGTACTTTTTAACAATCTTTTCAATTTTTTGCTTATCTTCTTTTAAATAAAGAAAAAACACTTTTGTTTTACTCTTATCGGAAGAGAACGGAAAAACAAATATCGTGTCAATAAACCGAGCTTCATTCAAAATAAGTTGCTTATACTCCTTCTTAGTCATTACGCCAATAAATGATTCAGTCTGCTCTGTCCCGAAGAGTATGGAATAAGGAAATGGAAAATCTGAAATAGAGGTAATGTATGTTTTTTCTTCTTTTAATTTGTTCAATTTTTTTACAGATTCTGCTTCTCGGCTCAGTAATCCCTGAATTTCTTCATAAAAACTATTAAGATCAAAATCTTTAATAACCCTATCAAAATCACTTTCGGTAAGTATCTCATCTTCAGGAAGAAAAGAAGAAATGAGCCCCTTCTGCTCAATGTTAAAATTCTTAAAAACGGTAAAAATAGATTCAATTTTAAAAAGCACCTCATCCTGGGTAGATTCAACAACAGGACAGGCAAAATATTTTCTCCCATCTTTTATATATTCCGGAGAAAGAGTATCTATATGAATAACATTTAACTTGTACAGTTTATCAATGAGACTACTTTCTATCTCTTTAGGGCAAACAATGTGAACCTTTTGAAGTTTCTCAATTGCCATTAACTTTCTACAACCTTTTTCACAAGTTTTTTTGCTATTTGCTCGGCTTCTCGTGAAGCAATATTTTTCAATTCTTTTAATCTTTTTTCGTAAGATATCTTTATTTTTTTAACTTCTTCTTGTACTAACTTTTTGCTTTTCTCTTCTTCAATTTTTTCCCTTTCAGCAAATTCTTCTTCCAATTTATTCAAAAAATCTTCTTGCGCTTTTCCCATTTTTTGCTTAAGAAGAGCTGCTTCTTTTTCTGCTTTATTAAGAATCTGTTTGGCTTTTTTCTCTGCTTCACTTACAGAAATAAGTATATCTCTTTCAATCATATACACCTTCCTCTTGCTTGTTGTAAATCATCCACAACTCTCACATAAATCTTATCATCTCGCATGATAGCTCCCTGGATCATGCCACCTTTATTTTCCATTATATGAATAAAACTTATCGCTTCCTGCGATATTTCCATGCCAGGAGCAAGAACAGAAATGCCGGGAGGATAAGGCGCAACAATTCCCCAGCTGACTTTATTTACTGCCTTGTCCAATAACTCTATTTTATAATTCAAGTTAAACGCATCATTAGGCGAATAAACTTGCTTTCCAGCCATGGGAAAAGGTATCATTTTTTCTACTCCAACTGATACCTTTTTCACAGATTTTAAAACTTTTAAAAGGGATTTTACATCCCTCTTTCTTGTTCCAATTGTAACAAAAAGGAGTACATTTTGCAAATCAGAAAGTTCAATCTCTATATTATGTTTATTAAGAAAAAGCTCAAACTCAAACCCAGAAAAACCCATATCTTCAACATTTATGGCAAGTTTTATGGGATCAATAGCATAAATATCCTTACCGTTTATAATGGAAGAGTCTATTATCCTAAAACCATCTATTTTTTTAATCTTTTCTCTTGCATAATCTGCCACTTCAATAGCTTTCTCCCACAGCTTTCTCCCGTTGATGGCCATCTCTCTTCTTACCACATCAAGAGAAGCCATAAATATATAGGACGGACTTGAACTTTCTATAGTAGCAAGTACTTGTTCCACAATATCTGTGTTAACCTTATCGCTTACAACATGAAGTAGAGAAGTCTGTGTGAATGTAGGAAGTGTTTTGTGTGCACTCTGGACAACTATATCCGCCCCGTATTCAATAGCGCTTGAAGGAAAAGAAGGATGAAATGGAAAATGTGCACCATGTGCCTCATCTACTAATGCATACATATTATATTTGTGCACAATATCGATCATTTTTTTTAAATTGCCCTGAATTCCATAATAATTAGGTGTAGTTATTAACACCGTCTTCGCATCTAAATTATCTTGTATTGTCTTTTCAAGCTCAATAGGTGTAAGGTTTGTAATAATGCCAAAATCGTTGTTGAACTCTGGATGTACAAATACCGGATTAGCCCCCGACTCAATAATGCCTCCTATGACAGACCTATGGGAATTTCTCCCCACTATAATTTTGTCACCTTCTTTGCAAGTAGCAAGTATCATAGCGTGAACTCCTGCTGTTGTTCCGTTTATTAAAAAAAATGTATTTTTTGCTCCATAGAGGTCAGCTGCAAGTTCTTCCGCTTGCTTTATCACACCTTTCGCATAATGAAGATAATCAAGACCTGAAACTTCTGTAAGATCAAATTTGAATAAGTCATTACCGAAAAGTTTTTTGAAATAAAGAGGTACTCCTCTTTCATTTGAATGACCTGGCATATGAAAAGGAATCATATCCTTTTCAACATATCTAAGAATAGCCTCGTAAAGAGGAGCTTTATTTTGATTCACTATATTACACCCCTTAAATTAAATTATCTTAAATGGTCGGGATGATGGGATTTGAACCCATGACCTCTTAGTCCCGAACCAAGCGCTCTACCAAGCTGAGCCACATCCCGATATAAAAATGGTCGGGGCGAGAAGATTCGAACTTCCGACCCCCTGCACCCCATGCAGGTGCGCTAACCAAACTACGCCACGCCCCGAATCTTTCTTATTATAATGGTTTTCTAATGTGATGCAATAGTCACAAAAAAATTATAGATCTTGAAAGATTCGTGCTTGAGAAATACCAGGAGCTGAAACTTCCAGGTCTAAAAAGTACCCAAATGGAGTTTGGTAAACTTCATATCCCGCACTTTTGAGCCTCTCTTCTGCTTTCTCCAGTATACTAAGTGCAACCTCTGGATCAGCCTTACTTTTAGATAAATGGGCAAAAGAATGCAAAACAATGCGTTTTGTCTTATTTTTACCTGCTGCCCATTTTAAACTTTTGATAAGTTTTTTTACTTTTTTGTCAACTTCTTCCTCATCTTCTTTCTCCGAGTGAATAAAACCTACAAGCACATCCTGAAAGGTTTCTTGCTTTCCCTCGCTTTTAAGTTCTGAAAGTGTTTTCGTTGTAGTCCTGTACCCAAATTTGTCCATATAAATTATAAGTAACTTCATTTTTGCCTCCCCTTTTTTACAATATAACACGCTGTAAAATTTTGTTAAATGGTAATTATAAGATTTTAATATTACCGGAATTTCTTACACTCTTAAAATTTACCAAGCCTTCTATCGTAATAATTAGATAAATGAATTTTCTAAGACACGTGATTCTATCAATCTAAGCAAAACGTGCATAAAAATCAAACTATTTAGGACTCCTTTTTAGTCGGCCTACACATCAATTTTTGCAGTTCTTCCTTCGGGGGTTTATGCTGATAAACAATATTATAAATTGCAGTAGTTATCGGCATATCTATGTTAAGTTTCTCTTTTAACAAGTATACTGATTTTACCGTGTATAGCCCCTCAACTACTTGATTTGTAAACTCTTCTATTTCTTCTTTGTTCTTTCCTTTCCCGATCTCTTCACCTGCCCATCTATTTCTGCTTAGTTTGCTAAAAGATGTAGCAATCAAATCTCCCATCCCGGATAATCCATAAAATGTCTCTTTTTTACCACCAAGAGTCACGCCAAAACGGATAAGTTCACTAACACCCCTCACAGCAAGGGAGGATTTGCTACTATCACCAAAACCAAGTCCATCACTAATCCCAGCGCCAACAGCAAGTACATTTTTTACAGAACCCCCCAATTCAACTCCCAGAAGGTCTGTTGTATAATACACTCTAAAATAATCTGTCAAAAAAATATCCTGCAATTCTTTGAGAATAGATTCATCTTTTCCACCTATTACTGTTGCAGCAGGCATTTTTCTTGCAATCTCGAAAGAAAAATTTGGTCCTGACAGAGAAGTAATGTTTTTAGAAGATATCCCAGTCCATATTTCGTGTATTACTTGAGACATACGTTTCCCAGAATTTATTTCTATCCCTTTTGCAAGATTAACAACAATAGGTACATCAGAAGGAGATACATCCGATATAACGCCTCTTAATTTTTGTGCTGGTACAGCCAAAACAATAATTTCTGCACTACTAAGAGCCTCCTTAATATCCATTGTATATTTAGCAATGGAACGGAGCTTTATCCCTTTCAAGTAATAAATATTTTCGTTCCATTCTTGAATTGCATTAATAGTCTTTTTACTGTGTATCCATAGTGTCACGTCAAAACCTTTTTCCCCTAAAAGTTCTGCAATAGTGGTACCCCATGCACCTGCACCAATAACAGATATTTTCATTTCCTAATCCTCCTTACTACTTTCTCAATAAGCCAATATGGAGTAGACGTACCAGATACAATCCCTATAATATTGAATCTTTCAAAAGGAATGATTGCTAAATCATCTTCGGTTTGAACAAAATATGAATGTTTATCAATCTCCTTTACCATTTGGAACAATCTGCATGAATTTGCGCTTGTTTTATCCCCAATCACAATCATGCAATCAGCTTTTTTTGCAATCGCTTTTGCCTCCGTTTGGCGCCTTAATGTTTCCTTGCATATCGTATTAAAAAATCTTAGCTCATCTGCGATTGCCGTTAATTCATTGACGATAGAAAAAAAAGTACCCTGATCCATAGTGGATTGCGCTACCACACCTATTTTTGACATCTTCAGTTCTTTCTTTATTTCATTTTTATCCTGAAATACACCAAGAAGGTTACAAGAAGCAGCATCTGAAAGCACTTTCACCTCGCGATGTCC
>DAOWNX010000087.1 GCA_030642335.1 Caldisericota bacterium | reverse complement strand
TTGTCAAGTTTGATTTATTAAAATATCTATTTACCCGCTGTATATAATCGTTATTGTCCTGGTGTCATTATTCCAACCAACATCACAACCGAGAGATTCTGCAACGAATCTTAAGTCCTACAATAAGTATTATGAGGATGATGAGGAAGTTTTGTTTTTGCGAAGCAGAAGGATGACTAAGACAGTAAGTCCTGCAACGAGTACTATGAGAATGATAAGAAGAGGGTTTTGTGAAGCGAAAGGATTTGCAGTGCTTATTGTTGCACTTACCTCATTTGAAAGTGCTGAATGATTAGGAGGCGTTTGGTTGTCAAATGTTTTTACAATGTAATAGTATGTATCAGGATTGAGATTTATATCTGTGTATGTTATTGTATTTGCATCTACTGTTGCTAGTGGTGTAGTGGATTCTCCACTTGAAGCTGTACCTCTGTAAATTGCATACCTGTTATTGGGTATGTGCCTTGAGTAGAAGTTGACCAGTTCAAAACAATGGAAGATGCAGAAGCATTGGCTTGAAGGTTTTGTGGAGCAGAAGGATGAGTAAGACAGATGTATTTAAAAATACCCTCACTTGTCCCTGCATAAACAGTATTGTTTGAATCAATAGCAAGAGAGCTAACAGTTGTCCATGTTGTCAGTCCTTTGTTTATCTCCTTCCAATAACAGGTAGGAGAATCTGCTTGAGCAATGTTTGTTTGAGAGAAAATAAAAAGTGAAACAGATGATGTTATCATTGTAAAGACAATTAAACAAATCAAAATTTTCTTCATTTTATACCTCCACTTTTTATTTTATCCACTTTACAAATTATCTCCAAATTTATTCTGGAAGTTTCTGCTAAAATATTATCCTAGGTCGGAAATGTATGAACTCATACAATAGCTTTAAAAAAGACAAAAGGTTCCTATAATTATAAAAATGGGAAATTGTACAATAAGAGGAGGAGTGTTTGAAAGTGAAGATAGTAATAACAAATGATGATGGAATAAAAGCAGAGGGGATTAAAAAATTAGTAAAAAAGCTTTCCATTAGCGAGAAGGTTTTTGTTGTCGCCCCCGACAAAGACTCTACAGGAATAAGTGGTGCAGTTACCTTTGAGCACCCTATAAAAGTAGAAAAATCTCCTCTTTTTTGGGGGGAAAGAGCATCATATAAAGTATTTGGGACTTCTGCTGATTGTGTCATCTTGGCTAATGATATTCTTGTAAAAGACTTTGATCTTCTTATCGCTGGCATAAACAGTTTACCTAATGTAGGTGACGATGTGAGATTATCAGGGACATTAGGAGCATGTAGAGAAGCAGCATTCTCTGGAGTTCCTTCCTTTGGAATTTCCATAGAATACGGCACAGGAAAAGAGATATTTGAAGGAGCAGTTGAATTTTCTGCTTATCTTGTAGAATTTTTGAAGAGAAATAAAATGCCTGAAGGAATGTTTCTAAATATCAACGTCCCTAATATACCAATTAAAAAAATCAGGGGAGTAAGATTTGTAAAACAAGGGCGAAGAAGGTATAAAGAAAGAGTACATGAATTACAAGATCCTTCTGGGATATATTACAGGATCTTCGGCAAACTTATAGATGATAAAGAAAAGGATACGGAGAATTATGCCCTAAAGAATAATTTTATTGCTGTAACCCCTATGAACATAGACGAGACGGACTATACTTTTCTTGAAAGAATCAAAGAAAAATGGAAGATAAAGTTTCCTATCTAGTCTCTCTAAAGTAATTATCTATTAAAGTCCTCATCCTACTGGCACTTTCTCTAATATTGCTTGCCCCTACTATAGCAGAAACGGCTGCTATTCCATCTATCCCGGATTTCAGTACTTTTACGACGTTCTGGTGATTTACTCCACCTATTGCGACAACAGGTATTTTAACGGCATCATTGATGGTCCTTAAACTTGCTAAACCAAGAATCTTTGCATCTTTCTTTGTAACTGTAGGATAGATTGAACCTGCTCCAATATAATCTGCACCTTCCTCTTCTGCCTTGAGTGCCTCTTTAAGATTCGAAGCAGAAACTCCAACGATTAAATTTGGCGCAATTCTTTTTACCATCTTTAATGGCATATCATCCTGCCCCACATGAACTCCGTCAGCTTCAACTGCCAGTGCAACATCAACTCTATCATCTACAATGAAAAGTACATTGAAATCCCTTGTAATTTTCCTGATTTTCATACCTACACTTATAATTTCTCTTGTTGAAGCATCTTTAATCCTAAGTTGTATTGTAGTTGCTCCTCCTCCTATCGCAAGCCGAACAGATTTTACCTCGTCACTCATTCTCCTATCAGTAATGACGTAAAATCGTAGTTTCTCTTTAAGATCAAATTTTTGATACATTTGCTACCTCCTCTATGGTTTTTTCATCTATTTTATAAAGCTGGTCATAGAGTTTTACAAGGAAACTTCCAGGGTATGGTGCCTCTTGATAAGCTTTTTCAGCAGCAACGTTAAAAATAGTTATCCCGCTTACTGTTGATTCAATAGGATTTGCTACTCCTAAGAATGCTCCTATTATTGCAGAAACCATGCAACCTGTTCCTGTAACTTTTTTAAGGATAGGAGAGCCATTTTTAAGGACAAAAGTATTATTACCGTCACTCACATAATCAATAGGTCCAGTAATACCTACAGTTGTTTTAAACTTTAGTGCAGCATCTAAGGAAAGTTTAAGTGCCAGTTCCTCATTGTACTCCTTACTTTCGACGCCTTTTGTTAACCCTTGCCTCCCAAGGAGAGCACCAATTTCTCCGAGATTACCTTTTAAAACAGTTATCTTACCGATCTTTAAGAGGTTTAGTGCTGTTTCAGTCCTAAGCCTTGTTGCTCCTGCCCCTACAGGATCTAAAACTACGGGTTTTTTAAAGTCAGTTGCGATTTTCACTGCTTCCTCCATTGAGGGAATCCATGTTTCATCAAGCGTACCAATATTTACTACAAGACTATCTGCAATCTTAAGCATATCTTCGAGTTCATTTTTTGCGTGAGCCATAACAGGAGAAGCTCCAATTGCAAGTAGAGCATTTGCAGTAGAACTCATCACAACAAAATTTGTTATGTTTTGAACTAAAGGATTTGTAGTTCTAACTTTATTTAAATTCTTACTAATCCATTTCGTCATTTTTTGCCTCCATCATAACTCATTATAGATTTAAATACGATTTTTTGAAGTATTAATTGAAAAATAATTATTAATGTTTATTATAGAGCAGGAGGTTAAAATTGATATGAATTCAAAATTGGATATAGCTATCAGGTTACTGGAACAGAAAAAGATACAAGAAGCAAAGAAATTACTTGAAGAAATTTTAGCAGACGATCCTGAAAACTTCGTTGTTCTTTACAATCTCGGGATGTGTTACAACGAGATTGGCTATTATAATAAATCTATAAAGACACTAAAACAAAGTTTAAAGTATAATCCAAATAATTCAAACACTCTTACTGCATTAGGTTATTCCTATACGCTTGCAGGCAACAATAAGGAAGCAGGGGAGTACCTTGAAAAAGCAGTTGAGTCGAATCCAAGCAATATTTATGCTCTGCAGAACCTGGGAGGATTCTACGCAAAAAAAGGAAAATACAAAGAAGCGATAGAAATATTTAAAAAAGCTGAAAAGGTCCATCCCCTTTACCCTCGCATCCTGTATGGCTTTGCACTTGCCTATCAATCTGCCGGAGATTTGAAAAATGCTGATAAATATTTTAAAAAATTAGCAAACAGGGACATAAAAGACAAGTTTACGGAATTGGCAAAAACCGGCTTAAGGGAGATCGCAGAAAATGAATTTAAAAAATAAGGCCTACGGCCTGACGCAGTCATGTATTGCCTTGCAGCTCTCCAGAAATTTTCAAAAATGCCGAAATCAGAACTTGTTCCTGATGTTTTTCTAAATCCTCTCCTGCTTTTTTTACTTCAATAAAAACTTTGTTTGAGCCGTTGTGTCGTAAGGCATAATCGACTCTTTTTCCACTTACAGAATATTCAGGAGTTACTTCATCTATATTGAATTGGTTCCAACCCAACAAAGTGAGCATTTTTAAAATAACCACTTGCTTGGTAGATGCTTCGTCAAGATAGACAAGCCGTCTATTTTTTTACACTTCTTTTACAAAAGCTAATAGTTCTTCGTTCATTTTCACCCCCCGTTCTTATTTTCATTTTATCCACTTTGCAAATATCTTCAAATTACTTTTAAGTATTACCTAATGACAAAAAAGGGTAGCTATTTCCTGCCCCTTCTAAAAATTTAATTATTTTTAATATATTTACCCACCGTATGTAATTGTTATTGTCCTGGTGTCATTATTCCAACCAACATCACAGCCGAGAGATTCAGCAACGAATCTCAGAGGCAGCATTGTTCTATCGTTTATAATAATTGGTTTTACATCATGATTATTGCCATCTATCCACTTTGTAACATCATTTACTTCTGCTTGTGGATTATCAATCCAGAGGTTGATTACAGTATCATTAAAGTTTATCGTTACTTTTCTTTCCTTGGGATCCCAAGAGATTATTCCCCCTAGTTCTTCAACTATTGCTCTAATCGGCACAACTGTTCTTGACCACTCAGGAATGATTACGGGCTTTGTACCTCTTCCAGGGTCTATTTCTTGAGATATGCCGTTTACTGTCATCATTGAATTATTAGGTTGGAGTGTAATAACAGTTTCTTGAACGGGTGGGGTATAAGTTACTATAATTGTTTTAGTCGATTCATTATCCGCTTTATCCGTTGCAATAATTGTTATTGTATTTGTTCCTTCTACGAGATTAACCGTTTTGCTAAATGAACCGTTAGATGAAAGAGAAACATTGCTACTATTTACTGTTACTTT
>DAOWNX010000075.1 GCA_030642335.1 Caldisericota bacterium | reverse complement strand
CAAGGGTGACATCCAGGAAAACCACAAGCCCCGCATTCTCCATGAGGTAAAACCTCATAAATTGCTTTAACTAACGGATCTTCTTCTATCTTATATTTCTCCGCAAAATAGCCAAGTAGGGCACCAAAAAAAGCACCAAAACCGCCAACCGTCACTACAGAGATAATAAAAGTTTTCATCTCATACCCCTCATTTTATCATCCCCTGAAATCCCATAAACGCAAGAGCAACAATCCCCGATACCATATATGCAATAGCCTTGCCTTTGAAAAAATCAGGAAGTTCTGAGTTGCGCAAACGCTCTCTTATGCCGGCAAGAATCAACATAGCCATAAAATAGCCGATTGCTGCGCCAACTGCTTCAACAATGGACTCCACAAAATCAAAACCTTGAAGAGAATTGATAAAAGTAACTCCCAATATAAGGCAATTAGTTGCAATAAGTGGAAGATATATGCCCATTGCTTTATATAAATGAGGAGACATTTTTCTAATATAAATCTCCACAAGTCCAACTAGTGACCCAATTACAAGTATAAACGACACAATCTGGAGAAATGGCTGAAGATTAAATGGAATCAGTATCCAACGATCGATAATCCATGTCACAGCAGCAGCAAGCACTGTCACAAATGTCACTGCATACCCCATGCCAATAGAAGCATGCATATTATCCGTAAGACCTATATACGAACATAAACCAAGAAATTGCAACAACACAATATTATTTACAAAAGCTGAAGCAACAAAAATTTTGCCGAGGTTTGCAAGATAACTCATTTTTTAACCTTCCTTTTCTTTAAAGTAAACTCAAGCCAGCCTACAAGTACACCTAAAATAAGAAATCCGGCAGGTGGAAGAATCATAACAAGTGCAGGACTATATGACGTAGGAAATACTCTAAAACCTGCTATAGTGCCATTACCAAACACTTCCCTAACAGCAGCCATCACAATAATTACCCAACCATAACCGATACTCATTCCAATGCCGTCAAAAATAGAATCTACAACAGAATTTTGATAAGAAAATGCCTCTGCTCTTCCAATGATAATACAATTTACAACAACAAGAAAAATATAGAGTTTGATTGCTTCATAAATTGAGTTAAAATACGCTCTGGAGAGAAGTGTAGCAATTGTTGTAAAAGTAGCAATAACCACAACAAATATAGGCACTCTGATATCTCCAGGAATAACCTTTCTTAGTAAAGAAATGATAATTTCTGAAAATATTAGAACAAAACTGAAAACAAATGTCATCAGTAAAGCATTTTGCACAGAATTGGTTACAGCAACAACGGAACATAGTCCAATAGCAAGAATAAGTATCGGATTCGCCGGAGTAATTCCGTTCCAAACAATTTTCCAGTATTTTTTCATCCCGACCCTTCCTTTTCTTTAAAATAATTATGCGCAACTTTCCCAGCTACTTTTACTCCCCTTGCAACAGCAGCAGAGGTAATTGTAGCTCCTGTAATAGCAATGACGTCTTCCTTGGGTATAAAATTATCAGAAATTTTCTTCCCCTTAAATTGACCAAGGAATGTTATTTTATTTTCTTTCTCCACATAATAATCAGGGTTAGAAGCATTTGCACCAAGCCCTGGAGTTTCAAGACTTTCCAAAATTTTAACTCCACTTACAGTTCCGTCTCTTTTTGTTCCAACAAGCAGTTTAATCGGAGCCTGACTGCCAGGAGAAGTAACTTGTAATACTAATCCGACAATTTCCTCGTTAGACTTGACAATATATGCATCATCAATTTGTACGACTGGATCCGACAATTCAAACTCTTCATTTAACCTTTCAAATTGATAATCTCCAGGGAAAACTTCTGAAAGTCCTATCTGTAATGTCTTTGCATCCTGTGCGCTTATAACCGGTCCAGTGACCTTATAAACAGCTGCCAGAGCACCGCCTGATATCGCACCTATAATACCAAGTATCAATGTTAATTTTAGTATTTTATTCATATATTCGTCCTTCTTTTTGGAGCAAGGTAACCATATACCCTTGGAAGCATTTTATCAAAAAATGGCACAAAGCAATTCATAATTAATATTGAAAACATAACTCCTTCGGGAGAAGCACCAAATTGCCTGAAAATAACCGTCAGGACTCCTAATGAAATGCCATACCATAATCTTCCCTTAACAATAATGGGAGAAGAGCTATAATCTGTCGCCATAAAAAATGCACCAAGAAACAGACCACCTGAAAGAATAGAAAAAATAGGGTCTCTATTAAAAACAGCGGAGAGGACAAAAACTGTTCCGATGAAACCAGCAGGAATACGCCAATCAATAATCTTTTTTGCAATAAGAGCAATTCCGCTTATAAGTAAAAGTAGCACAGATGTTTCGCCAATCGAACCAGCTACATTACCTATAAAAAGGGATTTATACATGATTAACCTTGAGCCATCAAACATTGCAAGTAACTCAGAAAATCCTCTCAATTTTATAATACTAAGCGGAGTAGCTGTTGTAATTGCATTTGTGGGAGGAAAAACACTTTGTGTAAAAGGTTTTACCCATATCGTCATATATGTAGGCCAAGAAATCATAAGAAATGCCCTTCCAACAAGTGCAGGGTTAAATGGATTGGAACCTATACCACCAAAAATCCATTTTCCAAGTATTATTGCTACAAAAGCACCGACTGCTACCATCCAGTAAGGTGAAGACGGTGGAAGAGTTAGTGCCAGGAGCAATCCTGTAACTGCAGCAGATAAATCATATACTGTCGCCTTTGTCCTAAAAATCAAGCAACTTAGATACTCGGCAACAACTGCAGACAAAATAGAAACGATGATAACTCCTAATGTATGTCCGACTCCAAAAAAATACAGTCCTGCTATTGTGGCAGGCATAAGAGCAATCAAAACCCCTCTCATTATTAGAGGGACCTTTGCTTTATCACGAATGTGTGGGGAGGATGTCACAACAAGATCAACCAAATTTTCATCCATTAACTTTTTCTCCTTCGTCTAGTTTTTCCTTCGCTTCTTGCGCTTTTTTTTCTTTAAATGCTTTTATTTTTTCAAATGCGGCTTGCTTTGCTATTTCAATTTTTCTCTGCTTTAAAATTTTCTGTTTAGCATTTCTCACATTTTCTGTGAGGTGCCTCTTTGAAGGACAGACATATGAACAAACTCCGCATTCAATACAATCAGTTGCGTTTAATGTCTCTGTCAGTTTTATGTCATCTCTTCGCCAGGCATGGTCAATAAGAAGAGGCATAAGTCCAATAGGGCACCAATCTACACAACGTGAACATCGTATGCAAGACATCTCATCTTGTGGTGTCATTTCAAGCACTTCTTCTCCAAAAAATAAAATCCCAGATGTGCCTTTAGTCACTGATACTTCTATTGTAGATTGGGCAATTCCCATCATAGGACCGCCAAAAATAAGCTTCCGCAACTTCTTAGTAAGTCCACCTGTTTGCTGTATTATATCTGTCACAGTAGTGCCTATTCTGATAGTATAATTTCCCGGTTTTTTAATTGCAGAACCCGAAATCGTAACACCTCGTTCGATCAGTGGTTTTCCTTCAAATACTGCTTCAGAAATAGCTTTTAGTGTACCAACGTTCTGCACTATTGCACCTACTTCAAGAGGCAATTTTTCAGCAGGAACTTCTTTTCTGAGTACTGCTTTAATAAGCTGTTTTTCGCCTCCCTGAGGGTATTTTGTTTTTACCAAAACCACTTCTATATTATCCAGTCCTCTTTTTTTTACGTTCTCTTCAAGCAGTACTGCAGCATCTTTCTTATTAGTTTCGATTGCAACAATACCATGCTTTGCTTCCGTAATTTTCATTTCGACGAGAAGACCGTTAATAATTTTTTCCGGGTACTCCATCATCACCCTGTAGTCTGTTGTAAGATATGGTTCACATTCAGCACCATTCGCAATAATAACATCAATGACTTTATCTTTAGGAGGGGAAAGTTTTACGGCAGTAGGAAATGTTGCGCCACCCATACCTACTATACCTTTATCTCTTATATTTTTTATAAGATCTTCTTTTGATGAAGATTCTAAAGATTCAATGCTTTTTAAATCGCTAACCCATTCCTCTTTAAAATCGTTTTTGATAATAACACTCGGCACTTTTGTTCCTAAAGGAAATGGCCTCAATTCTATAGCAACAACTTCGCCTGATATGGTAGCATGCACAGGAGCAGAAACAAACGCATTTACACTTCCTATTACCTGACCAATTTTTACATGGTCTCCTACTTTAATAATAGGGGTATTTGGCGCTCCAATATGCTGGCTCAACGGGATAACCGCAACAGCAGGTGGGGTTAAAGGGACAAACGGAGAATCTTTCGTCATTTTATTTTCTTCAGGATGCACTCCGCCTGTCTTAAATGTAAATTCCTTCATTGTTCACTCACCTCTCACCAAAAATATGTCCACAATATGGACATATTTTGGCATCTTTATCTACAATTTTTTTACACTCATCGCAATGTTTCTTTAACTGCGTAAAACATTTGGGACAGTACATATAATCCGCACTAACTTCTTCCCCACATACTGGACATTTCTGTATTTCCTTACTCGCCATTAACTCATAATAATTTCTTTGCAATTGCATCAATTCCTTGTTTAATTTTTCTTCCTCAAGTTCCTCTTTTGTATATGATGACCGCACTATCATATAAAAAAGAAAAGGCAATATCCCACCGAAAAGAATTGTACATATAGTCCACAAAAGGCTTTTTCCGCCACGAAGACTGCTATCACGATAAACATAAAATGCAAGAACGAATATGACAACAAGTGATCCTAATAAAAAAATCCCAAAATCAAGAGCACTTATCCATGGAAAACTTCCTCTTAAAAGATTCATTATATAGTTCATATGTCAAAATTATAACAAGTTTTTTGAAAAAACAAAATAATTCATCAATTTTCTTATATAGGCAATAAGATATAGCGATCCCGTAACACAGAGCAATTCATCGTTTCCAATATTTTTTTTTGCAAAAGCAAATGCCTTCCTTGGGTTTTTTTCCACTATAATTTTATCCTTCGAAATATATTTCCGAGTAATACTGTTCAACTTTTCAACTTCAAGCCTTCTTGAATAAGAAT
The DNA here is from genome assembly GCA_030642335.1 of Caldisericota bacterium. Lineage (GTDB taxonomy): Bacteria > Caldisericota > Caldisericia > Caldisericales > Caldisericaceae > UBA646. The sequence goes on along the minus strand of DAOWNX010000075.1, from coordinate 230 downwards.
TTGGTGTCTCGGTTAAAACAAACATTTCCCCAACAGACGCAAGAACAGAAAGTGTATCCCCTATATTTTTATCCTTTAACATCGAAAAAAGAAAAACAATTCGCCCATTAAAAATATTCTTTAAGGATCGTACAAGTGCTTCAGAAGAAGCTCTGTTGTGTGCTCCATCAAGAACAATGAAAGGTTTTTCGCTTACAATCTCTAACCTCCCTGGCCAGAAACTTTTAGCT
>DAOWNX010000148.1 GCA_030642335.1 Caldisericota bacterium | reverse complement strand
GCTCTTCATAGAATGGAAGAACTTAAAATAGATATCCTGGCAGTTACAGGTAACAAAGGTCAATTTGTGGGAGTGCTTCTAGCAAGTCATATTAGAAAACTGTATATCAAAAAACGCAAGAATTTCTTTTAAAAATTTTCGTCATCTTTGATATTTACTTCAAGGCAAATTAAAAGTAAAATGATAACTGATTTGCTTTCATGTATGGGAAATGACCCTGTTTTAACAGTAATAAGCACTTCAAAAATGCTCTGATAGTAATTTTTGAAGTGCTTATTTTTATAAAAGATTACCTACTTCATTCTGCAGATGGCGGTTGTACCCCAAGGGTTATTTTTAATTCTATCATTTCACTAATATTTTTTCTCTTCGCCTCTAGCATAATGCTATCTCCTGCTTTGTGTGAGCGCACAATTTTTAAAAACTCATCAGACATATCAACAGAAACACCATCAATCGATACAATAATATCTCCTTGCTCAATTCCTGCATTCTCTGCGGGACTACCTGGCATTACTCTAATCACGGCAATACCCGGAACATATTCAAGATTAACTTTATCAGCAAGTTCCTCAGTCATTGTAGTAAGCTCTATCCCAATGTATGGCCACTCCATTTTCCCAGTTTTTTTGATGCTATCAATGACTTTTTTACAAGTATCGGCGGATACAGCAAATCCAAGGCCTTGTGCCTGACTATATATCATCGTATTGATACCGACAATTTCACCTTCAAGATTTACGAGTGGTCCCCCACTGTTCCCAGGATTAATTGCAGCATCAGTTTGGATAATACCATACATTGTTTTGTTGCCAATATTAATATTCCTTTCAAGAGCACTTATCACTCCTGTGGTTACAGTATGATCTAGCCCATATGGATTACCAATTGCTACAACATACTGTCCTACTTTAAGCTTTGCCGAATCACCAAGTTTTGCTGCAGGTAAATTTTTCTCATCAATCTGCACTAATGCAACATCACTAATAGGATCTGTTCCAATCACTACACCTTTACAAGTTTTTCCACTACTCAATGTTACTTCAATTTTATCAGCATCCTCTATAACATGGTAGTTTGTCAATATAAGACCGTCTGGATTTATAATAACACCAGATCCAAGTCCTTGCTGCGGTTCAGTCTGTAAGAAGAAGAAATTAATTACTTCCTTTGTAGATACAATCCTCACCACTGATTGCGAAACTACATTGACCACATTTACAATAGCATTCTCAATAGATGGAGCTTCATTGCTACTTAAAACATATTCTGTTCGTTGCTCGGTTGTTGTACTAACCTGAGCCCATGGAAAAATTGACGGATTCCGAAACACAAGGTAGGTTCCAAAAATGCCACCAACAATACTTCCGATGACAAGACCTATAATGAGTGCTACAACCCAGTTCCTCTTTGTTGCTTCTTCCATATCTTTGACCTCCTAAAATTTTACTATATCTCCGTTTTTAACAATTTTTACTTTGCTTCCAAACTGTATTACATATTCTTCGGCGTGTTCAGTGTGGATAGGAATAATCATCTTTGGATTAATTTCTGATACTATATTAAATAAATCGTCCTTTTTTGCGTGACCTGACGCATGAATATGAATTCGTGGATAAAGATTAAAATACTTAAGCCAGTTGTCCATTCTCCGCTCATCAATTTCCTGTTCCTCCGTATGTGCTTCAGATGCCGAATGAATATAAATACTGCCATTTGTCGGACGTACATCAATGAGTTGTTGAAAGTTAAAATAACGCAATATAAGCATAAAATTGTTTTCATTTTCCCTAATTTCTTTTGCAGTTATAATCCGATTTGCATCCACTTTTCCTAGAATATTTTTCATCCAACTGCGTGGATAATCTTTATCATTATAAGTCCCCGTCTTCTTTTTTTCAAGGTAAAGATAGATATTCGGCTCAGAAAGAGAAGGAACAGGCATACCAACATCTTTCATTGCATTCATAAAATAAGCATCTTTTAAAGAAATAACGAACTTCCGCCCACTTGATTTGGCAAGTTCAAAAAAAGTGAGGAATCGATAAATATCCTTGAAAGGAAAATCTACAATGACAAGTTTTTTCCTATTGTGGATTTCTCTTTGGGCTTTTTCAAAAACGCGTTGTTCAGTCCAGAATTCTCTCGCTTCACTATCATTCTCAGCGCGTAAATTTGTGCCCTCGATAATTAATATGTCAGGATGTGCTTCTCTTGCTTTTTGAATAAATTGCTCTGTATCAGCTCTTCTTTTACCATGAAGTCTCAAATCGCCCGTATATACAATGGTTTTCTCCTCACTTTTAATAATGAAACCCATTGCACCGGGGACAGAATGATCAACGGGACATGCTGTCACATCAATTCCGTTAATTTTTTTCTCTCCGTTAATAGCATTGGCTTTATGTGTGCCATAGTAAAGCGGGTCTTTATGACTTCTGGTTGCAGGACGCCGTATAAACTTAAAAATAGATGTTTCAAGCTGCGTATTAGATGTATCTTCAATTGCTTTCAATAAAGAAATGGTAATATTTGATGTGTAAATTGGAATGTCTTCACGAAGAAATGTAATGTACCCGGAATGGTCAAAGTGAACATGGCTAAGAAATACACCGTCCACAGATGGAGGCTCACTGCCATCACCCAATTCTTTAACACCTTCTCGTTGAATGAATTGCAGAAGATCCTTTCTATATATCCCTTTTATGGAAGGAAGAAGTCCTAAAAAGTAAAGGTCACCCATTCCATTTGCAGGACGAGGGTTCAGATATTCCTCGAAAAACATCCCCCGTCTTTTATAATTCAAACCAAAATCGAGGAAAAACTTCTTCTTAGAAATCTCTAACAGTATTTTT
>DAOWNX010000021.1 GCA_030642335.1 Caldisericota bacterium | reverse complement strand
GTGACTTAAATTATGTACCAAATGAAGCAATAAAGAAAGATGTGAATGTTGCTCTTAAAAATTCGCTCGGTTTTGGCGGGCATAACATTTCATTAATTTTCAAAAAATTTAGGTAAATAATAAGGCTGACACTTTCAAATGTCAGCCTTATTATTTTAGTCTTTCATTATTTTCTAATTTTTTATTACATTTTCTATGAATGTTATTGCATTTTGTTCTTCAACAATAAATTTTTCTCCTGTTTCTCTTTTCTTTATTTCTATTTTGCCGTTCTGTTTAAATGTTCTTCCAACGATAACTTGAAACGGTACGCCTATAAGATCTGCATCGTTAAATTTTACTCCTGCACTTATGTCATCTCTGTCATCTATGATTGTTTCTATATTCTTTTCTTTAAATAGTTTATATAGTTTTTCTGCTTCATTTTTTATTTCGCTGTCTGACATATTGAGTGGTATTATTTCTACCGTGAATGGAGCAACAGATACCGGCCATTTTATCCCATATTTATCATTGTATTCCTCTATAATTGCAGCAAGAGTCCTTCCTACTCCTATGCCATAACAACCCATGACAAAGTATTTTTCTTTTCCGTCACTGTCTAAAAATTTTGCATCCATCTTTTCTGAATATTTTATCCCGAGTTTGAATGTGTGTCCCACTTCAACTCCTTCATATGTTGTTAGTGGCGTGCCACATTTTGGGCAGAGGTCCCCTTCTTTAACTTTTCTTATGTCTGCTACCTTTTCTCCAGCGAAATCTCTTCCGGTATTAACATTTTTAAAATGAAAACCATTTTTATTTGCTCCTGTAGTAAAGTTTTTCATCGTGCTTACTCGCCTATCTATTACGATTTTTAGTTTTGTTTTAACAGGTCCTATTGAGCCCGTAGATGCTCCTGTAAGTTTTTTTACTTCTTCTTCTGTGGACTGTCTTATGTGATTTGCATTGAATAAGTTTTTTAATTTTATTTCGTTTAATTCATCGTCTCCTCGTACTAATGCAAGTACAAATTCGTCATCTATTTTGTAGAGAAGTGATTTCGCGATATTTGCTTTATCGATGTGCAAGAATTTTGCTATTTCTTCAACAGACTTTGCATTTGGTGTTGCAACTTCTTCTAGAGATTGTTCTTGTTCAGTAGATAATAGATCTTCTTCTTTGGCTTTTGCTGCGTCAATGCTTGCTGCATATTCGCAATGCGGGCAGGAGACAAATGTGCTTTCCCCTGCATTGGTGGATTTTACAACGAATTCATGCGAAACTTTTCCTCCGATTGCGCCTGAATCTGCCTCAATCGGGATTGTACTGAGGCCGCAACGTTCAAATATTTTTACATATGCGTTAAATATTTTGTTATATGTATTTTCTAATTCTGTCTCTGATATGTCAAAAGAGTATGCATCTTTCATGATGAATTCCCTTGCTCTCATCACACCAAAACGAGGTCTTATTTCATCTCTGTATTTTGTTTGTATCTGGTAGAATGTTTTTGGAAGCTCTTTGTAAGAGCGGATTTCTCCCCGTGCTAGATCGACTACAGCTTCTTCGTGAGTTGGTCCCAGGCAGAACTCTCTGCCCTTTCTGTCTCTCAGTTTAAACATTTCTTCGCCATATAATTCCCATCTCCCTGTTTCATCCCAGATTTCTTTGGGAAGTATAGCCGGGAAGAGAATTTCCTGTGCTCCTGCATTATTCATCTCTTCCCTTATGATTTGTTCTATTTTTTTTAGAGACCTTAGTCCCAGTGGTAGGTATGAGTAAATGCCAGATGCGATTTTTCTGATAATTCCAGCCTTAAGCATAAGTTTATGGCTCAGGATTTCAGCATCTTGTGGCACCTCCCTTAGTGTCGGCAAGAATAGTTCACTTATTTTCATCTTTATTCTCCTTTTTAGTTTTCTTTATTATACATTATTATATAGAATTATGAATTTTTTAATATTACGGAAAAACTGCCAATGAATCCTTGTGAAAGTTGCATAAAATAAAAAAACGTGTAAAATTTGCACAGGAGAAAAAATGTTAGAAAAAAGATTAGGAAAATTATTAAAAGACAGAAGGTTTACTATTGCTGTTACAGAATCTCTGACAGGCGGGTTGTTTTCTAAAAGAATTACAGACATTCCCGGAAGCTCCGATTATTTTTTAGGTGGCATTGTAGCATATAGTTATTTTGCAAAGGAAAAGATATTAAATGTGCCCGAAAGCACGTTAAGGAATAGAGGTTTGGTGAGCAAAAAAACAGTTTCTTATCTGGCAAAAAATGTTTCTTTGATTTTTAATTCTGATATAGGAGTAGGACTTACAGGAGTAGCAGGTCCTTTAAATCAGGAAGACAAACCAGTTGGTTTAGTTTACATTGCTGTTTTTTATAATGGAAACACTTCTGTTATCGAAGAGCATTTTACTGGCAATAGGGAAAAAATTCGTACAGAAGCAGTTGATGCAGCAATGGAATTGATAATTAAGACAATAGGAGGTTAAAATGAAAATAGGAGTTTTGACAGGAGGAGGAGATTGTCCCGGTTTAAATCCTGCCATAAGGGGAGTTGTTTATAGAGCACTTGATTACAATGATGAAGTGATAGGTTTTGAAGAGGGATGGAAAGGACCTCTTGAATGCTTAACTCGTTCACTTGACTTAAAAAGTGTTGACGAAATTATAAATTATGGTGGTACAATTTTGTTTACATCGCGCACAAATCTTTTTGCTATAGAGAATGGTGCCGAACGAGTTATTGAAAATCTTAAAAAATTAGGAATAGAGGTGCTTATTGCAATTGGAGGTGATGATACACTCGGTGTCGCATCAAAACTGTACAAATTAGGGGTGAATGTAGTTGGAGTGCCGAAAACGATGGATAATGATCTCAGTGGCACGGATTATACATTTGGATTTGATACTTCAGTGAGTATTGCTGTGGATGCCTTGAATAGATTGAGAGATACTGCGCGTTCTCATCGTAGAATTATAGTACTTGAAGTAATGGGAAGACATACAGGATGGGTAGCTCTGTTTACAGGTATAGCAGGTGGCGCGAATTGGGTGCTTCTTCCGGAAGAAAAACCAGATTTTGATGCAATGTGTGAGCATCTTAAAAAAAGTTATAAACGCAAAGGATATGCGCTTGTTGTCGTTTCTGAAGGAACAGAACTTCCCGTTGATTCTGATAGCGAAGTGGATCAGTTTGGACATAAACTTCTTCAGAAGAGAGGTGTGGGCGAATTTGTGGCTAGTATCATAAAAGAAAAGATAGACATTCCTACGCGCTCAGCAGTAATTGGTCATATACAGAGAGGTGGTTCTCCTACTATATTTGACAGAATGCTTGGGACTCGTGTAGGGGTAAAGGCGGTAGATATGGTGCATAGTGGAGAATTTGGAAAAATGGCGGCAATAGTTAATAATAAGATTGATGCAGTTCCACTGGATCAGGCAGTAGGAAAGCTGAAAATGGTTTCTAATGATTGGCTTAAATTGCTCAAGGTGTTTTTGAAATGAAAAGGATTGCTGTTCTTACTTCAGGAGGTGATGCTCCCGGGATGAACGCTGCCATAAGAAGTGTTGTGCGCGTTGGGTATGTGCGAGGGGTTAAAGTAATCGGTATTTATCGTGGATATCGAGGATTATTGGAGAAGGATTTTCGTCAGATGCTTCCTCGTGATGTGAGTGGTATTTTAGAAAAGGGCGGGACAGTGCTCAAGACGAGCAGAACTATTGAATTCAAAGAAGAAAAGAAACAATTGAGAGCAATTAAAAATATGAAAGAAAAAGGGATAGAAGGGCTCATTGTGGTTGGTGGCAATGGATCTCAGGCAGGAAGTCTTGCTCTTTTTAAAAAAGGTTTTCCTACAATAGGTATTGCATCTACTATTGATAATGATTTGTGGGGAATGGATTACACAATTGGATTTGACACCGCTGTCAATACTGCAATTGATGCAATTGATAAAATAAGGGATACAGCAGAATCGCATGATCGTACTTTTATTGTAGAAGTTATGGGGAGAGATGCTGGGTTTATTGCTATGGATGCTGGTATTGCTGGTGGTGCAGATATTATTCTTGTGCCAGAAGTGAAATTTAATATTAATGAGATTGTAGATGATATCAAAAATGGGATGAAAAAGAAAAAGATGCACCACCTTATTGTGTGTGCTGAAGGGGCAATTCATGCAAGAGATCTTGGAAAAATAATTCAGGAGCGTATTACTATTGATACGAGAGTTGCAGTACTTGGACATATTCAGCGGGGTGGTTCTCCTACTCGTTTTGATAGACTACTTGCTTCTGCATTAGGAGAGAAGGCGGTAGATGCCCTTCTTGATAAGGAAAAAGGTAAAATTGTTGGAATAAAAAGCAATAAAATTGTTCTAATACCGTTAGAGCAGGCTGTAACAAAGAAAAAGAAATTAAACTTAAAACTATATAAGCTTGCCAGGGAGTTATCTGTTTAAGATGAATAGCGTAAAGAAATTTTTTCAATCAATAAGATTTCAGTTAACTACTATCCTGGTGGTTTTTGTCGTTGTATCAATGGTTTTTATCACTTCTATGGTCGTAAGAAATGTAGAAAGCGAGATTTTTAATGTTGAAACAAAAAGACTGGAGGTTGTTACAAATCAGCTAGCGGAAAGATATCAAAAGATGTATGATGGAGTTGCCTGGCAGTATGATTTTGGCCATCTTACCATTGACGAACAGAAGCTTTATATCACAAAATTTCTTAAACCTTTGTTTGAAGAGTATTTTGATGAGTATCGGAAGAATTTCCCGGAGCTTGAATTTGGTTATTATATTCCTCCAATAAATGATGAAATTGTATATATGGGGTTAGATCAATATAAGCTTGATAAAAAACTTACTGTCATAAAATATGTTACGACAAAAAAAATGGCAGAGGGGTATATCTTTGTAGATGAGCCATATTCTATCATTATGGGGCCTGTTGAAGATATAAAGATGGAAGCAAATAAAGTGACTGTTTATTCAGCAATTTTAGCTGCAATTTTTATATTGTTGATTTCATCGATGTTTACAAGCAAAATTGTAAGAATTAATAAGGGGTTAAAAGTATTAGAACAAAATTTGGATTTTAGATTTCCTAGCTTTGGAGGAGAAATAGGGGCTATTGCTACTTCTATTAATAGCATGGCTGAAAGTCTGAAGAGAAATATTGAAGAAGCTCAGCGTAATGAATCGCTTAGGACTCTGGGGATGTTTACTGCGGGTGTGGTACACGAGGTTCGTAACCCTCTTACTTCTATAAAGGGTTTTGCACAGATTCTCGAGAAGAAACTGCAAGGAAAAAATGAAGAAAAATATGTGAAACCAATTTTAAGAGAAACGTATAGATTAAATAAAATTGTACAGGATCTTTTGAATTATGGTAGGCCATCTCCGCTTAAGAAAATAAAATTTAATATTTCTACTTTTATTGACGAAATTATTTCAATGGGCAAGCAGTATGCAGCGGGTAGAGAAATTGAATTTATTAATAATTGTCAGACAGAAATGATAGAGGCGGATGAAAAGAAATGTAAAGAATTGTTTCTTAATCTTGTGATTAATTCAGTGCAATCCATGGGGGATAAAGGAAAGCTGATTGTTAGTTCTGCAAGAAAGGAGCAATTCCTGGAAATTTCCATCCGCGATACGGGTGCAGGAATGGATAAAGATCAGCTGGAACATATCTTTGTGCCGTTCTATACTACAAAAGCAGAAGGAACAGGTTTGGGCCTTGCTATTGCTTATCGAGTAGTTAAGGAGCATGGTGGTAAAATAAGTGTTAAGAGTGAAAAAAACAAAGGTACTACATTTCATATTTATTTACCTATAGGAGATATAAGGAATGAAGCTTAAAAAATATGTAATTTTAATTGCGGACGATGAAGAGGATGTAAGGGCTCTTCTTACTGAAGTGCTTGATGAAGAGGATTATACTGTTGTAACAGTTGATAACGGACAAAAAGCAGTTGATTTTGTAGCGAAAAGTTCTCCGGATTGCGTTCTGTTAGATGTAAGAATGCCAGTCATGGATGGAATGGAAGCGTTTTTAAAGATCAGAGAAATATCCCCTGATCTTCCTGTGATTTTTATTACTGCTTACGGAAGTTCTGATTTGGCAATCAAGGCAATGAAGAAAGGTGCTTATGATTATCTCACAAAGCCGTTTGATATTGAAGAGGTAAAAATAAAAGTTAGAAAAGCCATTGAATTAAAAGAATTATCATCAAGTTTTGAAAAAGTTAAGTCGGGCAATAATTATAAACAAGATGAGATAGTGGGAGAATCTTCTGAAATGCAAGAAGTTTATAAGGATATCGGACGTGTAGCCGATTCGGATGTTACTGTACTAATTCGTGGCGAAAGCGGGACAGGGAAAGAATTAGTAGCGAAAGCAATTTACTTCCATAGCAACAGAAAAAATAAACCATTTATAGTGGTAAATTGTGCTGCAATTCCTGAAAGCTTGTTGGAATCAGAGCTTTTTGGCCATGAAAAGGGGGCATTTACGGATGCTATTGCAAGGCATATTGGCAAATTTGAGCAGGCGGAAAAGGGAACAATTTTTCTTGATGAAATAGGAGATATGGGACTTGTTCTTCAGGCAAAGTTGCTTAGGGTGCTTCAAGAAAAGACGTTTGAGCGTATCGGAGGAAAGGAGACGATTGTTTCACAAGCGAGAATATTAGCGGCAACAAATCGAAATCTTGAAGAGTTAGTGAAGGAAGATAAGTTTCGAGAAGATTTGTACTACAGGTTAAATGTTGTTGCAATTAATGTACCTCCTCTAAAGGAAAGAAAGGTGGATATGCCTTTATTGGTGGATTATTTTGTTGCTAAATTCTCGAAAAAGTATGGCAAAATAGTTCAAGGAGTTTCTGATGATGTGATGAGATTGTTTATGGATTATGATTGGCCTGGTAACGTAAGAGAGCTGGAAAATGCTATTGCCAGAGGAGTGATTATTACATCTGCTCCTCTTATAATGATGGACCATCTTCCTCCGGAAATGGCACAGAAAGCCGGAGAAAAAACGAGTATTACAGCAATCGCGCAAAAGGAAGGTGGCAATACTGTTGTCCCTCTTCCTAAAGCTATTGCCGAAATAGAAAAAGAGATGATTGTGAGAGCTATTAAAAAGGCTAACGGTAACAAAACGAAAGCGGCTAAAATGTTAGGAATATCAAGAAAATCTCTTTTTAACAAAATAAGGGGTTATGAGATTAATTTCGATAACGGCTCTTCTGATCAATAAATGACAGTAATGTCTGGTTAAAAATTTGAATTTCTTGAAGTTTATTGTGATTTTTTATCTAAAATTTTTTGATTTATTAAACGAGGAGGAGTTATGGATGCTGTACGGAAAGAAGTTAAATCTTTTAAAGACGAAGTTACTAAATTACGAAGAGATTTTCATATGCATCCTGAATTAGCGTTTAAGGAAAAGAGGACTGCAAAGATTGTGGAGAATTATCTAAAAGAGTGTGGCCTGGAAGTTAAGAGCGGCATTGCAAAAACAGGAGTTGTTGGCATTCTTAGAGGAAAAGAAAAAGGCAAAACAATTCTTTTAAGGGCAGACATGGATGCTTTACCAATTGAGGAAATGAATAAAATTCCCTATAAATCTGTGAATAAAGGCGTGATGCATGCTTGTGGTCATGATGCTCATACTGCCATGCTTCTTGTTGCTGCCAAAATCCTTTCGCATCATAAAGAGGAAATTAAGGGAAATATAAAATTTGTATTTCAGCCATCTGAGGAAAAAGATCCGGGTGGTGCTGCAAAAATGATCGAGGAAGGCGTTCTGGAAAAGCCACATGTGGATAGAGCGTATGGATTGCACCTTGGGAATATGTTTCCTTGTGGTGTAGTTGCTATTAAACCCGGCATTTTTACAGCTCAAGCGGATAGATTTTCTGTACGGATAACAGGGAAAGGCGGGCATGGTGCTTATCCTCATACATCTGTTGACCCGGTATTGATTGCGTCCCACATCGTTATTGCATTGCAGGCGATTGTTGCACGAGAAGTTGACCCACTTCAGCCGGCCGTACTTACTGTTGGTAAAATATCTTCCGGTGATACATTTAATGTAATTCCGGAATATGCCGAACTTTTGGGTACTGTACGAACTCTTGACCCTAAAGTTGCTTGTACAGTTTCTAAAAGAATTGGGCAAATATCAAAAGATGTGGCAAAAGCATTTAGAGGAACTGCTGAGTTGTCTTACCGTTTTGGTTATCCGCCTATTTTAAATGATTCTAGCGAAACAGAATTTGTGCGAACTATTGCAAAAGACGTTGTCGGAGCGGAAAAAATTATTGAGACTCCCACTTCCATGGGAGGAGAAGATATGTCCTATTTCCTTAAAAAAGTTCCTGGTGTCTTTTTTTGGCTTGGCTCACAGAACAAGAAGAAAGGTCTTGATAAACCGCATCATTCCGCATATTTTAACATCGATGAGGATGTGCTTCCCATTGGCGTAGAAATGCATGTAAGAATTGCTCTTGATGCGTTGAATCGCATTTAAGAGAAGTATTAATTTTCTCCAAGATAGTTTTTTGAGAATATTTTGTGTGATAAGAAGCTGCCTTAGATATTTTTGAATTTTCACAATGTCTTTATCTAATTATTTGGTGGAGATGAGGGGAGTTCACGCCGCTTCCTGGGAGGTCAGTAAACTGCTTCAAGACTTGGCGGAATTGCTAAGAGGTGCTTAAATAAAAAGTCATTTTTTTTCATTCATTTTTTAAATATATCTTCGATACATTTAAGGAGTTCTTTATCATTTGGTTTTATTTTGAATGATTTTTATTCTTAATGAACTAACTTTAGTTTTTTTAAAGTTTAAATAAAAATAAATATTTTTTTATTCTTCAACACAAGTAGTATTCATAAGGCATTAGCATCTTTTCAATAACTCTCCAAGAAGCATACAAAAAACCTTTTTTTCTCCCCCCCTTGCATAATTATATATGTAGGCGGAGGTTAACGTAGTAATCTGACAGTCCTTCCCTGCAAAATAAAAAATGG
>DAOWNX010000129.1 GCA_030642335.1 Caldisericota bacterium | reverse complement strand
TCCTTTTCAAGGATTCCATCTGTGCCATTTCTAAATTTTACAACCTTTTCTTTTTCAAGAAGTCGATTTTCCCTATAAGCTATTGTAAATGGAATAACAACTTCAACTTTTCTAACAACTTCTACGTAATGCTTTACAATAATTTCTTGGTTATCATAAATCCTGCTTTCTAAATCAAAATTTACATAGTCCCTGTTTCCAATATCAATATTCTTCTCATTGAGTAGCTCCTGAATAGTTTTTTTTTCTGTAAAAAATGACATCTTTTTCCTATCCACTATTAAATGTACCGGTCTCGTTCGCCCAATAACAATTTTGCCCTTATAAAGTGTTTCGACAAGTCCAGGAATTACAACATCATTCTCTCCTATACCTATTTTTGCTTTGTTTAGTATTTCATTGACAGTAAGAGCTTTTGCAGAAAAAACCCGAGTTACATTAGCTCCATCGACAATTGAATATAAATGAACAAAAAACAATGAGCAGGAAAAGAGAATAAAGACAGAAAGCAATATAATTTTACTAATTTTTTTCATTGCTTTTTCTCTCCTTAAGCTGTTCTTCAATTGATTCAAGTCGCATATCTATACCTTTTAAGGTACGAAGAAGCTCCCCCATCCAATCAATATCAAAATCACGAATTGAAACAGGAGTTAATTCGTCAACGTCTTCTAATTCATTCACTTCTAACCCATTAATTTGAGCTACAAGTGAAAGCTTATTTTTCGCAATAAGCTCATTTTTTGCTGACTTTCCAACAAGTCGCGTAAGAAAAATTGTAGGGAAAAAATAATAAACCCCGCCGTCATCTATTATAAGATTTGCCCCTTCACAAAAACTTATAAGTGACAATGGAGAAATTTGGAGTATATCTCCATTGCTTAAAACAAAAAGTATGGATAGTTTCTTTTTGTCATTATTTTTAATACGTGCAAACTGAAAAATCGCCTTTTTGCTTATTTTAATTCCTTCATCCCAGAAAATTTGTCTTGCTATCTCAGGGAATGCCCTTTTGAACGTCTTATCAACCGTTTTTACAAAGTGAACAAGAAAAATAGAATAATCTGTATAAAAGACACCATTCTCTTCATCCAGAACTTTAGTTTCTCTTATCTTCTCCTTTAATATTTTTTTTGAAACACGGTTAACAGTTAAAAAGGCACCTTTCAATGTCTTTATTCTCATTAAACCTCCTCATAAATTAACATAACTAAGGCAATAGTTTAACAAAAATAGAATTTTATGCAAGTTTAAGCCTTGATACAGCATCCAGACAAAGATCGCTTGTTTGTCCCGCTTTATATCGCATAGCACCTGCCATTGCAATCATTGCGGCATTATCCGTAGAGAGATTTGGCCCAGGAAAATAAACATCCATGGAAGATTTCTTCGCAAACTTTTCTCGTAGCCTTTTATTCGCCGATACCCCTCCTACTACACCGATAGCCTTGACATTAAAGTCTTTTGCGGCACGTAGTGTCCTCTGAACAAGTATATCAGTCGATGCTTCCTCAAAGCTTGCAGCAATATCATTAATATGGTTTTCTATTTCATTTTTATGCTGATTCAAATAATAAATCCCTGCAGTTTTTAATCCACTATAACTAAACTCATACGGAGAACCTTTAAAATTTAAGCGAGGAAAATGGTAAAAATGAGGATCTCCTTTTCTACCAAGCTTTTCAATAGCAGGACCTCCCGGGTAACTGTATCCCAAAGCCCGCGCAAACTTATCAAGCGCCTCGCCTACTGCATCATCTCTTGTTTTCCCAATCAATTGATACGAGAGATGTTTCTTCATCAAAACAAGTTCAGTATGCCCTCCAGATACAATTAGAATAAGCAATGGAAAAGGATTATTAATCTGACACAGCGGAGAACTTTCAAGAAAAAGCGAATATATATGGCCCTCAAGATGATTTACGCCAATAAGAGGGACGTTAAGACTAAATGAAATTGCCTTTGCCGCTTCAACGCCCACAAGTAGAGAACCAACAAGCCCCGGACCATAAGTCACAGAAACAATATCAATATTTTTTAATGTTTTACTGGAAAGATTCAGGGCTTCTTTAATTACATATCCTATAAGTTCAGCATGTTTTCTTGATGCAATTTCGGGAACTATTCCTCCAAAATCTCTATGAAATTCATCCTGAGACGACAAGACATTGCTTAATATTTTTCCCTTCTCGTTTAGAACAGCAACCGCTGTATCGTCACACGATGTTTCAATCCCAAGAATGATCATTCAACACCTTCCGCATTATAAACCCAGACTCCCCATCGCTATAATAGTCAGAAATTATGCCATTAAACTCAAATCCCAACTGTTCGTACAATTCCCGACCAGCTATATTTGTTTCTCTTACCTCAAGATACACTTCTTTCTTTTGCCTCTTCTTTGCAAGTTTTATTACAAACTCTATCATCTTTCTGCCAACACCTCTCCTTCTATAATCAGGGTGCACTGCGATATTTATAATGTGCAATTTCTCTGGTTCTATCCATATGCCAAAAAACCCGATAATTTTATTCAAAAACTTCACAACATAGTACCTCGAATTGCTGTTAAATAGATAATCCATTATGAACATTTCTCTCGGCCATGGATCGGGATAAGATAAAGTTTCGATCTGATATATCGCTTTAAAATCCTTTGTTGTCGCCAATGAAATATGCAGAGTTAACCCAATCATTTTTTTCCTTTGAATATCAAATTTACAGAACGGAGGTATGTGGGAGTAAGAGAAAGAGGATCATCCACTATACTTCCCTCTGTAAACTTCTCGAAAGATTTTTTTGCAAACTCATTAAAAGTTGGAATATGCACAATCACTCTTTTCTCCTTTAAAACATTTTTCAAAGAACTCACAGGAGTGATAATTGTGGCTTCTATTTGCAACAACTCCTCCAGATTTATGCATAAATCCTGTTCTATTCGTTTTCCAAAATTAAAACGAGATACAAAATATGCATTTCTCCCAACGGGGATAACCGGAACCACTTCTTTCTCAAAACACGACGCAATGAGCTCAAGCGAATTTAAGGCAACTAAGGGTATATTGAGCAAAAAAGCAAGCATTTTCCCTTCCACCACACCAATACGCGTTCCCGTAAAACTACCCGGTCCTTTTACAACCGATATAAAATCAATATCCTTCGGAGAAAAAGAAAAAAGCTCCATCATATTTTCCACCACATAAAGAATATTATTTGGCTGCTTTGACGGAGGATTTTCTGCTACGGAAAAAAATAGCTTTTCCTCAGAAGAAAATACAATCATCGTAGGAGAAAACGCATTATTAATACAAAGTCCATTCATTGATATTCACTCCCTGTTCTAATATCTCTACAGAAAGAATTCTTTT
>DAOWNX010000102.1 GCA_030642335.1 Caldisericota bacterium | reverse complement strand
TTTTCTTTGCCTCTCTTTATCAAAAATTTACTTCTCTATATATAAGACTTATAAACTTGCAAAGTTTTTATATTTTTCGGAGAATTTTTGAAAATTTTTCTATATCTTATCAAATCCCAAAACCTTATTAGTTAGTCTCAAACACTCCGGCACAAAACGGAGATCTAAAGTTTGCCAACACATCAGATTGTACTTATATAAAAAGGCAGGCTTTAAGCCTGCCTCGTGGTGTACTTTGACCTTTCTTGCATACAAAGCGTCTAAGCTGCAAAATATTTAAACCTTCATTTTTGTTTTGGCAGTATCCACTTTGTTCCTTCGTATCCGTGTCCAATTACATCGCCGTTTACCGGGCTTATAAAGTAAGAATCTTGATGGAAAGTAACAGACTTTGCTCTGGGACGCCATCTCATAACTTCTCCCGGGGCTGTTCTATCAACATCTATGGTCACAACATAAATGAGGTTGGTTACAAGTTCCGGGTGCAAATTACCGATGTTAACATCTAACAACAACTTTTCAGCTTCACCATAAGGCATTAGCACACATTGCGGATTCTGAGGTATCTGTCCGTGTTTTAAGAGACCTTTTGATATATTTAGTGCCACTTTTATCGCTTGTTCTTTTGTCAAACTTCCTTTTGGCAAACTATATGATGGAAGAGTAATATTGCTTAAATCTTTAATCTCAGAGGATTTGGATGGCTTGACATGAGTTGTTATAATTGCTCCAGTAGAAAAAATGATGATTAATACGGTTAAGAGTAAAATTATTCTATTTCTCTTTTTCATTTTGCCTCCTGTTAAATTTTTTAAAATAATTAATATAAATCTTTTATTTCTGCTCATTCCATTTTTTTAACTGAATCTTTACCAACATTTCACATCTTTAAATTTTTTTATATAACATCTGTTCAGCTATACCTCCTTCTGCTGCCTGTAATCCTCCATTTGCCTTTTGCTCATCAACTTCTTACCCTCATAGGGCACCACCTCCTTCGAATAAAGTTTACTTAAAATAAATGCTGTCTGTTAAGGTTGGGATTGCCACACTCGTCTGGTAGCTTGTTCGCAATGACTACCTTTTCTGCACTTTTTTTCGCTGCATTCCTATTAAAAATTTTCGCTCCTGTATATAAGATTCGCAAACTTGTAAAAAAGTTCCATATTTTAAAAAGATTTTTAGGGTTATTTTTTGTTAGGATTTTTTCTTTTCTCTAAAATTCAACATTGCAACTGGTTATTTCACTAAATACAGATTGTATCTTTTAATATATCGTACATTTAAAAACCGAATTTTCTTTATTTTCTATCGTCTATCTATCAATAGCTTTGCTTAAATATATACAGTCTAAACTTATTTTCATTTGAGGTTAACAGATGTAAACAATCCAAGATTTTTAAATGAAATGTAGTAATCTATTAATGTATTAGAAATTTTTACCATTTTTTCTATAATAGGTTATGGGAAAGGTTAAATCTGTATTTATAATTTTTATTGGTATGGTCTCTGTGGGTCTTGCAGCTATTTTTGTCCGTCTCTGCGATGCACCACCACTTGTTATTGCAACTTATAGAATGGGACTTAGCACAATTATTATTGCTCCTCTGTTTTTTATTTTAGAAAGAGATAAGTTAAAACATGTAGATTTTAAAAAAGATGTTTTACCTTTTGTATTGTTGGGTGGCCTTCTTGCTGCTCATTTTGTGTTATGGATAAGCTCGCTTTCTTATACTACTGTTCTTGCATCCACTGTGCTTGTTACAACAAATCCTATTTTTGTTGCTGGTTTTTCATTTGTTCTTTTTAAGGAAAGTACAAAAAAAGGTACAATTATAGGCATCATAATAGCATTTGTAGGAGGAGTGGTTATTGCTCTTTCAGCAAAAAATATAGGATTAAGCAATAATTACGGGAATTTTCTTGCACTTATGGGAGCAATTGCCGTATCTTTTTATTTAATCATTGGTAAAAAAGTGCGAAAGAAATTTAACCTTCTTACGTATATCTTTTTTGTTTACAGTTTTGCCGCAGTAATTCTTATTGTAGTCGCAATTTTAACCAGACAAAATCTTTTTTATTATCCTAAGGAAACCTATCTTTATTTCTTTCTTTTGGCATTTATTCCTCAGATTATTGGGCATACTGCATTTAATTGGGCATTAAAATATTTTTCTGCTCCCTTTGTTGCTGTTACAATACTTGGAGAGCCTGTTTTTGCTACATTTTTTGCATTGATTATTTTACACGAAATACCTATCTTCATAGAATTTATTGGGGGAGCTTTAATTCTCTTAGGTGTGTACCTTTCTGCTATGGCAGAGGTTTGGAATGTTTCTTAAAAGAAAATTTTTGTTTCTGTGTTATAATTTAACAGGAGGTGTATTATGAAAAAAGTAGCAGTGCTTATTGAAGACAATTTTAATGAATCCGAGTTGATTTATCCTTATTATAGATTAAAAGAAGCTGGTTTTAATGCTGTGCTTGTCGGTCTAGAGAAGAAGACCTATCATTCCAAAATAGGGCTTGTTTTAGATGCCGAAATGTCAATTGATGAAGTTCACTCAGAAAATTTCAGTGGTGTTGTTATTCCCGGTGGTTATGCACCCGATAGGTTAAGGAGAAACTCAAAAATATTGCAATTTGTGAGGGAAATGTTTGATGAAGAAAAACTCGTTGCTGCAATTTGCCATGCTGGATGGGTTTTGATTTCTGCACATATTGTTAATGGTGTAACTTTGACAGGTGTCTCTGCTATAAGAGATGATTTAAAAAATGCAGGCGCTAAATATGTAGATGAAGAGGTTGTTGTTGACGGGAATCTTATTACATCGAGAACTCCATCAGACCTGCCTGCATTTATGAGAGAGGTTGTAAAATTTTTAAATTCAAGATGACTTATGCAAATATTATATGAGAAAGAAATAACCGGAGTAAAAATACAAGCTGTTTGCGGAGATATTACAGAAGAGGAAGTTGATGCAATTGTAAATGCTGCCAATAGATATCTTTCTCATGGCGGTGGTGTTGCTGGTGCTATTGTAAATAGAGGCGGGCCTGTTATACAAGAGGAAAGTGATAGTATTATTCAAAAGAAGGGGCCTCTTAAAACGGGAGAGGCCGTTATTACAAGCGGTGGAAACCTTAAAGCAAAATATGTAATTCATACTGTCGGTCCTGTTTGGGGTGAGGGGAATGAAGATGAAAAGCTCCAGAATGCGATTCTTTCTGTACTAACAATTGCGACAAAATATAAATTGAAAAGCATAAGTATATCGGCTGTAAGCTGTGGAATATTTGGTTTTCCAAAGAAAAGAGGAACGCAACTTATGTACAAGACCATTAAGCAATATCTTGAAAACAATAAGACGACACTCGAAGAGATTCATCTCATAGGCATAGGAGAAGAGATTCCAGAGTTGTTTAAGGAGGCAATGACGGATGATTAAGATTTATACGGATGGGGCATCACGGGGAAATCCCGGAAAAAGTGCTTTTGCTTTTATCTTTACAGAGAAAGGCAAGGTGATTTTTCTTTCTGCGGAATATATAGGCAGTGCGACAAATAACATTGCAGAGTACAGGGCGATTATTTCAGCACTACGGGAGGCAAGGAACAAAAATATAGACAGGGTGTCTTTGATATCGGACAGCGAGCTTGTTATTTCTCAAATTAATGGGACATATAAAACAAAAGCCGCTCATCTTAAGAAATTGAACAAAGAAGTGAAAGAGCTGCGTGCCCAATTTGCCAGTATAAAATTTAGTAATGCTCCACGGACAGATAGGTTTATAGGGATTGCGGATAAACTTTGTAATACTATTTTAGACCTTGCGTAAAATTTTTGTTTGTTGTTACGCGATTTAGCATATTGCAAACTATTTTTCGGTGCTGTCAGATTCCTGGACTAATACTTTATAATATGTTACAGCAATTTTCCCGTATTTTTTTTCTTTAATTTTTTCTAAGGTGTTTTTTCCTACAATTTCTTGTGGCAGTTTTTCGCTTGTCGAGTGCTCTGCGATAACAATGGAATCATTTTTCAGTAATGGAAAAATTGAAAGCATTTTTACTGCTTTTCCTGCCAGAAGAGATGGAAATGGTGGATCAAGAAATATAATATTAAATTTTTCTGTTATTTTTTCCTCAATTTTTTGATAATTTTTGAGCGTAGCAAGAACATCTCTTTTTATAATTGACACATCGTTTTGTGCAGAAAGTAAATATACATTTTTTTTCAATGTTTGGATTGCTAC
>DAOWNX010000118.1 GCA_030642335.1 Caldisericota bacterium | reverse complement strand
GTGCAAACCAGTAATTACTTAGTGTTTGAATTTTTCAGAAAAAAAGCTCTAATTCTCTTTTGGCATCTTGCTTAGAAGAAGCTGCATGTACTATGTTTTCAGTAAGATAAGGAGAGAAATCACCTCGTATTGAACCTGCTTTCCTTTTTTCAGGATAAGTCTCTCCTATAACAATCCTGCAGTTCATTACTGCTTCTTCTCCCTGTATTTTCACTAATACTACTGGCCCAGAAATTGTATAATCAACAAGCATGTCAAAAAAATCTTTTCCTTTATGCATTTCATATAGTTTTTCTGCTTTATCTTGTTCAAGGTGTTCCATCTTAATGTCGACAATTGTCATCAATTTCTGTTCTAATCGTTTGATGATTTCACCTATTAATTTTCGTCTAACTCCATCTGGTTTAATCATTACAAACGTTTCTTCTATCATTACTCCTCTCCAAGTTCATCTAAATAGATTTCTTTTTCTTCCGGATTGTATCCGATAAGTTCGGCGTATCGGCCTAAATTTATAGCTGTTTTTAGCATATTTTTTGCTTCTGCCTCTCTCATTTCTTGCCGCAAGACAACAAGAAGATCATTTTTATCAATGGTTTTATCAGGCATACTCAGAAGCAGCTCAATAAGTTTTTTAAATATAGGAAGCCTTTTTAAGCTTTTTTTGAATATAAGTTTTCTTTTGTTCTCATCTCCCTTTAAAAGTGATTTACCTAAATTAGTCAGAATTAAATCTCCTTCTTCAATTTTAACAAATTCCAAAAGTTCTGCAGCCCTTATAATTGGGAGAAGGTCATCAATTTCAAGATTTAAATCAGATGCCAGTGCATATACATCTGTTCTTCCACTCTCTTCGTCCAAATAATCAAGCATTCCAAATATTTCTCCTACATCTACAGCAGGCAATGGTGATACGTCGTCCATAAGTTTTTCCCCGTCGGGATTCACCTCCTTTTTATATTTTATATATTATAACCTTTAGTAACAACAGTTGAATATAGTTTATCATAAAGTTTTATGAATTCAACACTATCGCGATTTCTTGGTCGTGGCAGTGTAATCAGCACATCACTGATGATTTTGCCGGGATGGGTAGAGAGTACAATGACTCTGTCAGCCAGATAGATGGCTTCTTCGATATTATGTGTCACCATAAGGATAGATTTCAAAGAAAGTTTCTCAGAACCCCATAGCCTCAATATCTCCTCTCTCAAGTTTTGAGCAGTAAATGCATCCAGCGCAGAAAATGGTTCATCCATAAGGAGAAGTTCCGGTTCCATTACCAATGCTCTTGCAATGCCTACTCTTTGTTTCATTCCACCAGAAAGTTCTCTGGGATAGGCTTCTTCAAAACCTTCCAGTCCCACAAGATCGATGTATTTAAAAGCTTTTCGTAATCGTTCCTTCAGAGAAAATCCCCTTGCTTCTAATCCAAGTGTTATATTTTCCGTAACATCTAACCAGGGAAGCAATCCAAAAGTCTGAAAAATGATGCTTACGTTGGTATTAATTTCTTTTACTGGTTTCTCCTTAAAAAGTACCTTCCCGGAACTTGGGGTTACCAACCCAGCAATGATTCTAAGAAGTGTACTTTTTCCACAACCAGAAGGGCCTACAAGTGCAACAAATTCTCCATTGTTGACAACAAAATTAATATCATCAAGAACCACCAATTCTTTATTTTTGAGTGGGAAGATCTGTTTGATTTTTTTTAGCTCTAACAGTGCCATTATGCCTCCATGGTGAATCTCTCAGAAATTTTAGCATAAAGTGGCCGATAAACAAAATGATTAATTGAAAAGATTGTAAACACCATAATTAGTAGAGCAACAATAAATATTCCTTTCTTGTCTTCGTTCAATGAAGTATTGAGAATACTGCCAATACCCGGGACGGAATATATTTTTCCTTGAAGACTAATGTACTCGGCGATAATTAAAGCATTCCATCCCCCACCCCATGCTGTAATCGTTCCGGTCATAAGAGAAGGTAGGGATGCAGGAAAGAGTAATCTTTTGAATTTCAGAAACTTTGTTGGTTTAAATGAATCTACAACTTCTTTGACATCACTCGGGATTGCTTTCAATCCACCGAATATATTAAACAATAGATACCATTGCATGCCAGTGAGAATAAGGATGATTGCTGTAATGTTCAAGCCGTTAGGAATTTGAATAAAATAATAAAGAAACAACGGAAATATTGCTACTGCAGGAATTGAGGCAAATATTTGGATGAAAGGAGAGATGATTTTAGCACCACGAGGGTGATAGAACATAGTAATTGCCACTGGAAGAGTCCAGATAAGTGATATGAGATATGCGATTAGAAGACGGGTAAAAGAGAATAAAAATCCCCTAAGAGTTGCGACAAGATCAAGAAAGGTAATTTCGTTTATGATACCAGGAGCGCCCTTAGCAAGAAGATAAACTAAGTAACTCACTGCTGCAATAATTCCGATTACTATTATTTTAGAAAACACGACACTGCATTTATGAACAACCCTGTTTTGTGTGATTTTTAAAATCTGAGAAAAATTATTTTCCATTCTTCCAGTGAGTGGTTTTAATTTTCGAAGGATTTTGCCTATAATTTTCCAAAATGTTTTGACAATTTCTAGTACTTCGCTTTCTTCTTCTTCTCCGGGCGATAAATCATATCGGAATCGACGTGACCACTGCGAAAGTGGTTTCCAGATAAAGAGGTCAACAAAAATAATTATTAACACAAGAACAAGGATGCCAAGCAGTGTTAACGAAATTTTTGACTGAGTTGCAGTTTCCATAATAAAACTCCCAAGCCCTGGGAGCCGATACGAGGCTCTCCCTACTGCAAATATTTCACATGCTACGAGAAAATACCAGCCATTTGTCCAGCTCATTATACTGTTATAAATAAGTTTTGGAATAATTGCGGGGAAGAGAAGTCTTCGTGTTCGCAACCGCCCTTGCGGATCAAAAAAGTTGTAAGATTCTGCAATGTTTCTTGGTATAGTTGAGAGACTTTCATAGATGCCAAACGCAATGTTCCATACTTGAGAAGTAAAAATTAGAAAAATTGCGGCAATTTCTATTCCAATGGATTTGCTTGGAATTACAGCAATAAAAAAGAAAATAGCCGCGGGGAAGAAAGCAAGTATTGGTACTGACTGGAAGATATCCAGGATTGGCAGCATAATTCGGGCTCGTCTTTCGCTTGTCGCAGCGGCGAAGCCGTACAACACCGAAAATAAGAGCGCAAGTAGGTATGCACAGGTCATTCGGAATAACGAGCGCAAAGCATATGAAGGAAGATGCTTGACAGAGAGAGTAGAAATAAAACCAGTGACAGAAATTTCTTTTCTATAAAATATATATGCAAGGGCAATAAGAGCAATGAGAAGGAATAGTTCTAAAAAGATGTTTTCAGTTTTTGCTTTTTTTGTGCTCATAGTAAATGTTAAAAAACAGGAGGTTCTTCATACTTTTTTTCGTCATTTTCTCTTGTGAGCTCAAAAATTACTGTATTATCTGGATCAGGGCAAGAAATGTAAGCTTTATCAGGATTTTTTTCCCAGGGTAAAGTTCCGCCATATCGAAGCGGG
>DAOWNX010000024.1 GCA_030642335.1 Caldisericota bacterium | reverse complement strand
TGCATAAAACAAGGATGGATCAGTAAAACTGGTGAAAGTATAGTTTGTTTGCCTAACCGCATATCAATTTCCATCACAGGAAAAGAAAAAAATGAAATCGACTCGATCACGTATTAAATTAAGAGAACTCATTTATCTGTCTATTCTCATTGCATTGGGCATTGTATTAAACTTGATAGAACCACCCATATCACCAATACCAGGTGCAAAATTGGGACTTGCAAACATTGTAATACTGCTCGCATTACTTTTCTTTGGAGAAAGGGAAGCAATTGTAGTTGCACTACTTAGGGCTATACTTTCAGCATTTTTTAAAGGAATGCTTCACCCTATCCCCCTCTTTACAAGTATGGGCGGTAGTATAATGGCTGCTATTGCCATGATACTAGCTTATGACCTATGCAGAAAACATTTTAGTATAGTAGGCATAAGTATAATAGGAGGAATAGTAAACAATTTAGCTCAATTTTTTATCGTACTATATATTACGAAAAACAGTGCTCTCTGGTACTATTTACCAATTCTTCTTTTTTTAGGAGGGATAAGCGGATGGGTTATTGGATTAATTACCAAAATACTTTATAATAAAACAAAAACGGTGGTAAGAAATGGATCGTAAGAGATTTCAGTTGATGATACTGTATATAATTATTGGTGCGATATTGGGAACAATATTAGGCATAGGGCTAGGAAAAGTCTTTCCAATGTTAAATAGTGCCGTTTCGTTCGGATTTTCACCTTTTACTTTAAATCTTGTAATAATGGATCTCGCTTTTGGGATTACCTTTTATTTAAACATTGGCACCGTTGTTGGTGTAATATTGTTTTTATACCTCTTCTTGATAATATGAAATTTATACTCGCATCAGCATCACCAAGACGAATTAATCTCCTTCAGAAATGGCAATTTGACTTTGTTTCAACTGATCCTCAATACAACGAAAAGATTTTTACTTACAACCCCCCAGCAACTGCCATGCTAAACGCCTACAACAAAGCGTTTTCCACACATAAAAAATATAAAAACAGCGTTGTTGTAGGAGCCGATACTATAGTAGTAATAAATAATAAAATCCTTGGAAAACCAAAAAACAAAAATGAGTTAAAAAAAATGCTTCGACTTCTTTCAGAAAATGTGCACCGTGTAATTACGGGAATTGCAGTTATTAAAAAAGAAAAATTTATGATAGACTTTACAGAAACAAAAGTGAAATTTAAAAAATTGTCTTGTAGCGAAATAAAAACATACATTGCTACAAAAGAAGGATTAGATAAAGCAGGTGGTTATGCCATCCAAGGAGCTGCCTCAAGTTTTATTGAGGGCATAGATGGCCCGATAGATAATGTAATAGGTATTCCGATAAATCTTTTAAAAAAATTATTAAAAAATTAGAGAGGTGAAAAATGGGATTTTTTAACAAAGAACTGGCTATTGATTTAGGTACCGCAAACACTGTTGTTTATATGAAAAATAAAGGTATTGTGTTGAGAGAACCATCAATCATTGCACTAAATGCAAAAAACAAAGTTGTTGCTGTAGGGAAAGAGGCCAAACGAATGGCAGGAAGAACCCCATTTGAAATAAAAGTAATACGTCCATTACGTGATGGCGTAATTGCAGATTTTGATGTTGCAGAAAAAATGTTGGACTATTTTATCACAAAATCCGGTGGAAAAAGAGGAATATTTAGACCAAGAATACTAATTGGCGTACCCTCCGGTATTACTCAAGTAGAAAAAAAAGCTGTAATTGAAGCATCAACACTTGCGGGAGCAAAAGAAACACTTGTCATCGAAGAACCTATGGCTGCAGCTATTGGAGCTGGATTACCCATTACAGAAGCAAGAGGTTCAATGATCGTTGACATAGGTGGGGGCACAACAGAAATAGCAGTAATTTCATTAAAAGGAATTGTAGTAGTTAAATCTTCCCGAATAGCAGGTGATGAAATAAATGGATCGCTAATAACATACTTGAGAAGAGAATACAGTTTGCTCATCGGAGAAACAACTGCAGAACAAATAAAAATTCAAATCGGAAATGCATACCCTCTTGGACAAGAAGAAATGATGGAAATAAGAGGAAGAGATCTTATTGATGGACTTCCAAAATCCATACAAATTACATCGGAAGAAATTAGGAAAGCTTCTCAGCCGATAATAGAAGAAATTTTAGATACAATCAAATCAGCGCTTGAATCCACTCCTCCTGAACTTGCAGCAGATATAATGGACCGGGGAATTATGCTCTCTGGAGGCGGTGCCCTTTATAGAAATATTGATAAATTCATCACTCAAAGAACTGGAATTCTTGTCACCATAGCAGACGACCCTCTCTCTTCAGTCGCACTTGGAGCAGGAAAAGTACTAGAAGATATTAGGGTATTCCGCGATACTATAATTTGAAAAAAAATCAACACCTTAAAATATTAATAATCCTTTTTCTTGTTGTTCTTCTAATATTTATTGCAGGACTCGCAGGAAGAGGCATTACGCTGTTTGATGTAGCAGATTTTTTGTTTATACGACCAGCTTCTAATGTAACAATCTATATAAATAAAACAAAAACACAGATACATAAACTATCCAGTCTAACAAAAACTAAACTACAGCTTGAAAACAAAAATACCGAATTAAAGAAAGAAATAAGTATATTAGAAGAAAGGATAAAATTAATCCAGGGAATTTATGAGGAAAACGAACGACTAAAAAATATCCTGGGACTTAAAAAAAGGTACGACTTCAAGTATAAAGTAGGTACTGTGGTAAGTATTTTGACAGACAATTTTAACACAATAATCATCAACAAAGGAGAAAGGGACGGAATAGAAATAAATATGCCAGTTGTTTGCACTTATGATGGGAAGACAATAAATCTTGTAGGTATTGTTATCGATACCTCTTCCAACTTCTCTAAAGTGCTAATCGCAACGGATCCTGATTTCTATGTGGGAGCAAAAGACATGCAAACAGGTGAAATAAGCATTGCGCAAGGAAATGGGAAAAACCTTTCTATAATAATGAAAATTTCACTTCCAAAAATGCAAAATGGGGACCTTGTCACAACAACTGGAGTAAGCGATATCTACCCTGAAAATATTATTATCGGGAAAATTAGCAATATTAAAAAGAAAAGTAGTTTTACAACCGAAATAATAATAAGCCCTTATGTAGATTTTAACACCCTATACGAAGTAATGGTTATATACGAAAAATGAAAAAGAAAGCAATACTGTTTTTGCTGTTTTCGATATTGTTCATCATGGTTGATATTACGCTGTCAAATACACTAAGAATTATTTTTTCCTTTACGTACATAGCCTATATTATTGCAACTTTAGACATGCCATACAATTTTTATCTTGCAGTTATCTTCGGTTTTTTATTTGACATTGCTTTCAGTCAATATTTAGGACCGTTTATGCTTCTTTTTTTTCTTATATCCCTCATATCGTACACAATATGCACATTTTATAGTATTAAAAAATTAGCACTGCAGCTCATACTAGTCCCGCTGTGCTTTATTCCATTCGCGCTGATAAATAAAAATATGAATGAAATCTTTTACTACATACTCTTTACTGAAATTGCAGTGTTTGCCACCTACTGGCTGCTAAGCAATGTCAGCAAAAGGATCAATTATGAAAAAACTTAATGAAGAATCAAAAGAAAAACTCCTTTATATAATTATTATTACGCTTATTATTATTTTACTGTCACGATTGCTATACCTACAGGTTTTAAAGGGAGATTCTTACCTTGAACAATCTGAATATAACAGCGTCAGAATGGAAGATCTACAACCTATCCGAGGGAAAATTCTAGATAGAAATGGAATAGTTCTTGCAGAAAACCTTCCTTCGTATGATCTTGAAATAGTCCTGGAAGACCTACAAGACAAGGATAGGGAATTAACTTTTATTTCTTCTATCATAGAAATGGAAAAACAAGATATCGAAAATATTATTGAAAAAGCTAATTTACCAATTTACGCTCATATAAAAATAAAAAGGGAACTAACAGAAAAAGAAGTAATACAGATAAAAGAACACTCATTTGAACTTCCCGGAATAACAGTTAGTACCACAAGCAAGAGATACTACCCATTTAAAAACATTGCAGCACCGATTATAGGTTTCATCGGGCCTCCAACGAAAGAAGACTTAGAAAAAGATAATTTCTACGGTCCCAATTTCATAATAGGTAAACAAGGGATAGAAGCTAAATACGAAAAATTTTTAAGAGGAGAAAAAGGAAAAGAGGTAGTACAAGTAGACGCATCCGGAAGAATCCGAGATGTATTGGATAGTATGCCATCTGAACCGGGGAATGATATTTACCTAACTATTGATATAATGCTGCAAGAAGAATTAGAAACTATCATAGGAGACAGAAAAGGCGTTGCTATCGCAATCGATCCCAATAATGGAGAAATTCTTGCTATGGTATCACACCCGTCCTTTGATCCAAATCTATTTGTATCAGGAATTAGCCAGCAAGCGCTAGATAAACTCTATGCTGAAAATGCATTTATCAATAGGGCCGTCCAGGGCCAATACCCACCCGGCTCAACATTTAAGCCTATAACGCTTATTTCAGCTCTAAATGAAGAGGTTATTAATACAAAATCTGTTATTTACTGTAGAAACTCAATTGTTGTGGGAAACAGAAGATTTAAAGATTGGATCTATCCCTCCGCTTTCGGATATCAAAATCCAATACAAGCTATTGCAAATTCAAGCGACGTGTTCTTCTATACGGTTGGATTAAAAACGGGAGTGGAAAAAATTGCAAAATATGCAAAACTCTTTGGTCTAGGAGATAAAACATCGGTAGATCTTCCGACAGAAAATACAGGACTGGTGCCTTCTACGCAATGGAAACAAGAAAATATAGGAGAAAACTGGTATCCTGGGGACACAGCCAATCTTTCCATCGGTCAAGGGTATCTACTTGTTACTCCGCTACAAATGGCTATAATGTATAGTGGTATTGCTAAAAATGGTATTGAATACACACCTCATTGTTTTTTAAAAGCAACGTCTCAGGAAGGAAGCATTGTTGAAGAATTTACTAACAGTATACTGAGAAAAATAGATCTTAACAATGAAGTTTTAGATACTGTAAGAGATGGAATGGAGGCATTAGCAAATAAACCAGATATGAAAATATTAAGTGCCTATGGAGGAGATGTCTGTGCTAAAACAGGAACAGCAGAAGTAGGAGAAACTGAAGTAAACCACTGGCTTATTGCATTTGCGCCACACAAAAAACCAGAGATAGTGGGGTTACTTTTCTTCGAACATTCTGATTTTACATCCAGCCACTCACTTGCACCACTTATGTCAGACTTGCTTAAAAAATTTTTTAGTATAAAAAGTAAATAGGAGGATAAGATGGAAAAGCCAGCTTTATTTAGAGGAACAGGAGAAGGCATCACAATGGTCCTTAACCCAAATGCTCAATTTCATGAAATACTTGAATTTCTCAAAGGAATTCTGGAGGAAAGAAAAACATTTTTTTCCGGAGGCGCAGTTACTGTTGATCCAAATGGAGTACCTCTTGGAGAAAGCGAAATAAATTTAGTGAAAGAGTTGTTTCAAAACTTTGGAGTTGAATTCAAACTGAAGGGTGGCATAGAACTTCACAAAAAAGAAGAATTGGAGGCAGTTCCTGAAAATAAAGAAGCCGTTGTAATACAACAAACTTTAAGATCCGGGCAATGCGTTAACTCTCAAGGCAATGTTGTAATACTAGGAGATGTCAATGAAGGTGCTGAAATAAACACAACTAAAAATGTATATATCTTTGGCATCATAAGAGGTATAGTAAATGCCGGGGACCATATCGTTTCTCTTGGATTCCAACCATTGCGTATGACTATTAATGGTATACAATTCGATGAAAAATTTGTCGAAAAAACATACAGAAAACCAAGAATTGCGCAGGTTGTAAATGGAAAAATTGTGATAAAAATACTTGGGGAGAAAAAATCTTTGAGGAGAAAATAATAATGGGGAGAGCAATAGTTATAACATCTGGTAAAGGAGGAGTTGGAAAAACAACAATCACAGCAAATCTTGGTGCATCCCTTGCAAAACTTAAGAAAAAAGTCGTTTTAGTAGATATGGATATTGGACTGAGAAACCTGGATGTTGTAATGGGGCTGGAGAATAAAATCGTATATAACATAATAGATGTAGCGGAAGGTAGATGCAAAATCGTACAAGCATTGATAAGAGATAAACATCTTAACAACTCTTTATTTCTCCTTCCTGCATCCCAAATACATACAAAAGATGATATAGATATAGATAAAATATGTGAAATAATAAGAGCAATAAAAGGAAGTTTCGATTATGTACTTGTTGATTCTCCAGCAGGCATCGAACATGGGTTTGATTCTGCTATCACCTCCGCAGATGAAGCGCTCGTCGTAGTAACTCCTGATGTTTCCTCAATAAGAGATGCAGATAGAGTAATTGGATTGTTAGAAAATAGAGGTATAGACGGCACATCTTTAATAATAAACCGACATAATCCCAAACTTGTCAAAAGAAAAAAAATACTCGATGCAGAAAGCATCGTAGATGTGCTTGGAATTGATTTAATAGGGATTATACCCGAAGATCCTCAGGTAATGGAATTTACAAATAAAGGTGAAATTCTCGTTCTGCATAAGAATAATTTGACAGCAAAAGCCTTTCAAAATACAGCAAAAAGAATTGAAGGTGAGGATCTTTCATTTCTTGACCTCAAAAAAAAGAAAAGTTTTTTGAATCTATTCAAGAAAAAATGATAAACGATGAGTCAATGGAATTTTCCAGATACAGAAACACAAAAATCAAGTCTCCTTTCTCATGCAATTCTTAAAGAAATGAAGAGGAAATTTTATATCCATCTGGTAATAAAAAGAAAAAACAAAAAAACAATTCTAGAAACAACCATTCCGGTAGAGGGCATAAAAAAGGGGGAATAAGTGAAAAAAATTCCCATATTTTTACTACTAATATTAATTTCTTTGTCATTTATTTCAATATTCTCATTGCATTTCACCAGTACAAATACATTGCTGGTTAAAAAACAACTAATTTACATCCTGATCGGATTTATAACATTATATGTCATGCTCCTTTTTGATTTCAGAAGTTTAAAATATTTCATATGGACTATATATTTCACAGGAATAGCCGCTCTCACTGCCGTAGTCCTCGTCGGAAAAGGTGCTTATGGAGCGCAAAGATGGATTTCACTAAAAATTTTTACTATTCAACCTTCCGAATTTGAAAAAATTATACTTATTTTATGTATATCATATATTCTTTCGCGAGATCAAAGCGATATAAAAAAATTTATTTTATCAACTGCAAGTTTTTTGCTTCCAGCATTCTTTATACTGAAACAACCTGATTTGGGAACAACTATTGTTATTCTCATCATCTATTTTGCCCTGCTATTATTCTCTCTTGATTTAAAATACTTCTTTTCTATCGCCACTTTCTCGGTTATATCCATACCTTTTCTCTTTGAATTACTTAAGCCGTATCAAAGAGAAAGAATTATCACCTTTCTAAATCCACAAATGGACCCCCTCGGCAGTGGATATAATGTCATTCAATCTATAATTGCAATAGGTTCTGGAAAAATATCAGGAAAATGGTTTGGAAGTACACAAACGAGCTTACATTTTGTGCCAGTTCAATATGCAGATTTTATTTTCTCAGCCATTGGCGAAATGGGAGGCTTCATTGGAGCATCTATATTACTTTTACTGTATATCGCGCTCTTTCTTTTTATGATAAAAACATACAAATCCGTAAACAACCTTTTCGGCAAATACATCATAGTAGGCATATTTATAATGTTTATCACCCAAATATTCATAAATATCGGCATGTGCATTGGCATAACCCCGGTAACTGGTATCCCTCTACCGTTCATAAGCTTTGGTGGAAGCTCAACGCTGGTTAATTTTATTGCTATTGGGTTAGTAATGAATATTTATGTATACAGAGAGGATATGAATATTTCAATATGAAAGATAAATATCTGCTACAGTTTAAAAAACCATATTCGTATTTTGGAAATGAATTAAACAGCATCCACAAAACACATAATGGAAAAATAAAGATAGCATTCGTATACCCAAATTTATATGAAATAGGAATGTCTTCATTAGGATTCAAAATTCTATACCATCTAATGAACAATATACCTGATGTCGTTGCAGAAAGGGCTTTTGCGCCACTACCAGATTTTGAATCCTATTTACGAAAAAACAATTTGCCTCTTTTCACGCTTGAATCACATACGCCGATAAAAGATTTTGACCTCATCGCATTTAGCGTGCAAACATGCATGGATTACACAAACATACTAAACATCTTGGAT
>DAOWNX010000036.1 GCA_030642335.1 Caldisericota bacterium | reverse complement strand
GCACATGATATTTATTTGCAAGTATTACAACTTTTTGAACCTCTTCTGTATTTTTCGGGGAAACCACTGCAGACGGAATAGCAGGAATTTCACCAAACTGAGTTTTATAGACACCGTAAAGCCAATAATCCACACTGTATGAGATAAGATCTCTTTCTTTTCCTGAAACATATTTTTCACCTACAATACGTTTCACTTCTTCAATAAATTCAAAAGGAATGTTTTTACCTTTTGATAAAAAACTCTTTACCTTCAAATCCTCACCTCACTTTCAAATGAATATAAATCAGCCCTTGCACTAAAAATAAGGTAATAGATTGGTTTATTATAGCTAAACCATGTACGTTTAATGCCAAGCATTGGCGTTTCTTTTTTTAGCGAAAGAAGCTTCATCTCTTCTTTTGTGGAGATTCTCGAAGAAATTCCCTGGTTAATCTGCGTCACCGAAATCTTACATTTATGCACAATGAGCTGATAATAAGAACCTTTGAAATTATATTTATTTAAACAATCAAACAAATCAATTGGGAAATAAGAATCTTCAATTGCAAAAGGTTGTTCATCAGCAAAACGTATTCTTCTTGTGTATAGAACCTTTTCTGCTTTTAGTGTTTCTATCACTGTCTTTGGCGGGTGGTTTAGAAACTTTTTATTGACAAGCTTATCTCCCGGCTTTACTCCTCTTGCTTCAAGCTCTATAGTAAAGCTCGCCATAGGTTCTATTGGATCCATAGGATATTTCCGCAAAACAAATGCTCCCACTCCTTGTTTTTTGTGTATATAACCAAGCCGTTCAAGTT
Organism: Caldisericota bacterium; assembly: GCA_030642335.1. GTDB lineage: Bacteria > Caldisericota > Caldisericia > Caldisericales > Caldisericaceae > UBA646. The sequence continues at coordinate 6,689 of DAOWNX010000036.1, read as the reverse complement.
CTATCACTGCTCTTCTTGCTGTTTCTCTGCCAACTTTAAATTCATCTATTAGATTTCGTTCAGAAGGAAGAAGAGTGTCTAAATCATATTTTCCTTCTTCTATTCTTCTCACAAGTTCATTCCGTAATTTAATATAAAGCGGCATTCCATCTTTCATTTTTTCTCTCCTATACGAATATCCGTATAAGTTATAATATAAAAAAACCAATATTGCAAATTGATAATAATTTTATAAAAAAGGCTGAATATTCTACATTCAGCCCCAATCTCTTTAAACTAACTTACTACTATTATTCTCTTCTGTACGGTTTAAGAAGCGCTGAAGGATATGATGCGTTCCTTGCTATAAAGATAAGCACTATAATTGTAAGAATATACGGCATCATTAAGAAGTACTGAAAAGGAATATTTATGGCAGTTCCCTGCAATCTCAATCCTAGCGCATCGACGCCACCAAATAGAAGTGCTCCCCAAAACACTCTTGAGGGAATCCAGTTAGCAAAGATAACTAATGCTATAGCAACCCAGCCTCTTCCCGCAACAATATCAAATATAAACATATTAAATTGTGCAAGAGTGAAGAATGCGCCACTCATACCCATTAATGCCCCTCCTACCATAAGAGCAATATAACGCATTTTATACACATCTACACCGACTGCATCTGCAGCTTCCGGGTTTTCGCCCACGGATCGCAAAGACAAACCAAACGAAGTTTTAAAGAAAATATATCCGGATACGATAACAAGTATAACCGCAACATACGTTAAAGCATACTGGTCAAATAAGATAGGACCTAAAAATGGTATTTTCCATAATCCAGGGATTTTCAAGGTATCAAATGCTGTAATAGTTGGAGGAATCGTTGGAGAACCAATTATTGCTCTGTACACATAATAAGCAAGACCACTTGCAAAAATTGTAATACCTAATCCAGAAACATGCTGGTTTAACCCTAACGTTACAACAAGAAACGCCATAAGCAATCCAAATAAAAAACCAGAAAATGTTGCAGCAAATACACCAAGCCATAAACTGTGAGTAAAATAAGTAGTAACAAAACCTGCTAATGCACCAAATATCATAATGCCTTCAATTCCAAGATTAAGGATCCCAGAACGCTCAGAAAAAGCTTCCCCGAGCGTTGCAAGTATTAAAGGGGTTGCCATTCTTATCGTAGATGCAAAAAGTCCTACCAGAAACGACGATGTAAAGAAATTGTTCATTTTCCCCTCCTGATACTTATTTTATATTCAAATAAAAGCAACATCGCAAGCATAACAATCAAGGTTATCCCCTGGATTACATCTGCAATGTACGGTGGTATACCCACGCTTCTACTCATCATTTGAGCTCCCGTAATAATAACAGAAAAATATAGAGCCGCAAATAGCACGCCGAAAGGATTAAGTCCTCCAAGCATGGCAATAACTATACCACTGTATCCATAACCAGGAGAAAGGTTGTGAATAAGATGATAGTGTACTCCAGCAACTTCGCTAACGCCTGCAAGTCCTGCTACTCCACCACTTAGAACTGAAGCAATAATAATAGATTTTAGTGTATTAATGCCAAGAAAATTAGCAGCTTTAGGGTTTGCTCCTGTTGTCCTAATCTCAAATCCAAGTTTCGTCTTTTTAACAATAAAATATACCACAAAAACTATGGCAACAGCAATTAAAAAACCAATATGCACTCGCGAGCGAGGAATTAATTGCATAAATCGTGCATTTTCTGCAATATTAACTGACTCTGGCCACATTGATACTGGGTTTCTCCATGGTCCAGTCAAAATTGCGCTAACAAAATAGATCATAATATAATTCATAAGAAGCGTGGTAACAACATCATCTACTTTGAACTTGGCTTTAAGATAAGCAGGAATAAAAGACCATACTCCACCACCTACAAACCCTGCAATAATTACCAATAGAACATAAAAAACTGGAGGGAGATTAAAATTTTGTATGCCAGCCCATGTAGCAAGCAGTGCACCTGCGTAAAGCTGCCCCTCTGCACCAATGTTCCAATATTTTGCAAGAAATGCAATCGATACAGCAATACCGGTCAAAATAAGCGGGGTTGCCTTAACAAGCATTTCCAAAAATGCAAACTTCGTTCCAAGCCCGCCGTAGAAAAGATAATAAAAAGCTGTAAATGGATTTTTGCGAAGGGCCAACAAAAAAATAGAAGAAATTGCAAGAGATATAATTACCGCCATAATTGGCATTAACATTCTAAACCACCATGGAGGAGGTATTCTTTTTTCCAACTTAAAGCTAATTAGGCTCATGCAAACCTCCTATTCTTGCGCCTGTCATCATTAATCCAAGTTTTTCTATAGTAATGTCTTCCCTATCCAGTATTCCCATAACTTCTCCTTCGTACATTACAAGAATTCTATCACTCAGCATTAGTACTTCATCAAGATCTTCTGATATAAGAAGAATCCCAACGCCATTTGCCCTCGCACTGAGTAGTTTAGTATGTATATATTCTGCAGCCCCTACATCTAATCCCCGTATTGGCTGAGATGCTATTATAAACTCAGGATTTCTTGAAAGCATTCTTGCAAGTATCACTTTCTGCAAATTACCACCAGAAAGCGTTCTTGTTATCGTATAAATGCTAGGAGTTTTAATATCGTATTCTTTTACTGTTCTTTCTGCAAAATCTTTAACTGAAGAATAGTTTATCAAAATTCCACTTGATAATGGTTTTTTATCATAGGATTCAATCACAAGATTTTCGAATACGGGAAGATCTAATATGAGCCCTTCTTCCATTCTGTCTTCTGGAACCCTTCCTATCCCGAGGTTAATAATCTCTTTCGGTTTTTTACCTGTTATTTCTTTGCCCTTAAAGACAATTCTACCGTCTGTATTTTCTCTTACTCCACAAAGAACGTTTTCCAATTCGCGCTGTCCATTGCCGGATACACCTGCTATTCCAAGAATTTCTTCGCTTCTCACTTCAAATGATATTCCCCTTAACGCCTCTATTCCTTTATCATTAAGAGCATGCAAGTTCTGCACTACCAGAAGTGGCTCTCCTTTTTTGGGGATTTCCTCTTTCTCAACAATTTCTAACACTTCTCTCCCGACCATTAATCTTGCAAGTTCTTTCTTGGTTGTATCTTTTTTGTTTTTCTCTCCTGCAAGGGAGCCATTTCTTAAAATAACGATTCTATCGCTTATCTCCATAACTTCTCTTAGTTTATGTGAAATAAAAACAATACTTTTCCCTTCTTTTATTAATAACCTCAACGTATCAAATAGATTTTCCGCTTCTTGCGGAGTTAAAACTGCGGTAGGTTCGTCAAGTATAAGCACATCAATGTTCCGATAAAGTGCTTTGATAATTTCTACTCGCTGCTTTTCTCCTACGGATAACTGCCAGATTTTTGCATCTGGATTAACCTCAAGTCCATATTTTTTTGAAAGTGATATAAGGTCCTTTTTTGCTGATTCAAGATCAATTTCTATGCCTTTTGAAGGAGGTAATCCCAGTATAACATTCTCTGTTACAGTAAATGATTTTACTAAAGTAAAATGCTGATGCACCATACCTATCCCAAGAGATATCGCATCTTTTGGAGACTCTATATCAACCTTTTTACCCTTTACATAGATTTCGCCACTATCCATAGAATACATCCCGTACAAAATTTTCATTAGAGTTGTTTTGCCGGCACCGTTTTCTCCAAGAAGAGTTACTACTTCACCTTTATAAATATCAAAATCAATATCATTATTTGCAACTGTATGTAAAAAGGTTTTTCTAATATTTTGCATCTCCACAATTTTTTCCATGTCCACCTCGCGCTAATATCAATTGAGCACAGGAAATTTCCTGTGCTCAATTGATTGTTCTGTTAATTACTAATTAGTTTCCTTTTGGAGTTGATTCATCTACTGAAACTCTAAACGTTCCGTTTAGAATTTCTTGTTCTCTATCCCTAACCATTTCAATAATATCTGCAGGAAGTGTATCTTCAAAACCATAGAAAGGAGCAAGATAAGAACCACCTTTACCCATCATTGACCAATCCTTAAGATCCTGGGCTTGATAAGCTCCGAGTTTAATAGACTCTACCAGATATTTAACTGTTGGGAACATATTCCAGATAGGTCCGGTAACTACTGTATCAGGAGCAAGTGAATTTTGATCCTGCATATTACCAATAGCATAAGCACCTCTTTCTTTACAGGCATCAATAACCCCATATCTTTCTGCATAAAGAACATCTGCTCCAGCATCTATCTGTGCCATTGCAGCTTCTTTTGCCTTTGGCGGATCAAACCAGCATCCAATAAATGAAACCTTTACTTTCACATCCGGATTCACTTCTTTTGCACCTTCTATAAACGCATTTACAATTCTGTTCACTTCTGGAACAGGGATGCCGCCCACAACACCAAGAATATTAGTCTTTGTGAGCCTACCTGCAATCATACCTGCAATATATGCCGGTTCATGAATCCAGTCATCAAATACTGAGAAATTCGGTTCAGCAAGTCCACCGCCGGAACCAAATGCAAAAGCGATTTCCGGATAATCTTTAGCCACTCTTCTTACAGCATCTTCAGCACCAAAAGCATCGCCCATAATAAGGTCGAATCCTTTGTCTGCATACTCTCTTACCACTCTTTCAAAGTCAGACGAACTTATATTTTCTGCCCATTCATAATCAACATCAAGCTCATCTCTCGCCTTTAAAAGTGCTTCATGTATACAACCATCCCATGGTTCCTCAATAGGCGTTGCAAAAATCGAAGCTACTTTTAATTTTGTTTCTTCTGGCTTTTCCTCAGGTTCAGCTTCTGGTGCACATCCCACAACTACGAGAGCAAACACCATAAATAACACTAAGCCCAATAAAATACTTCTTCTTTTCACGTTCTTCCTCCTTTTTTATTTAACTACCTAAATAAGATACCTTTCACGGTCAACAAGCTTGCCGTGACTTATCACATAGAGAGGCTCATCATGATTACGTATTGCCTCTCTCACACTCTTTTCCTTTAGCACAACAAAATTTGCTTGTGCTCCTTCTTTTAACCTAAAGTTTTTTAGCCCTATTGACTTTGCTGCATCAACAGTAACCATATCGTACAATTTCTCCATATCTTCGCGAGAAGTCATCCACAATATATGAGAAGAAAGAAATACTACTTCTAATAAATTGTTTCTGCCATATGGGTAGTACGCATCTGATATGTCGTCCTGCCCAAGAACTACAAGCACTCCAGCATCAAGAAGCTCTCTTACACGAGCATGTAAAGGACCTGTATGGGGATCACTTACAACCCCCATTTCTGCCTTTTTCAAAAGAGCAATAACTTTCTGTAAATAAGGCCCTGGATACATTGACATCGCTCTTGCATGGTGTGCAAGACTTCTGCCAAGACGATTTTCTTTAATTGTTTTTACAGCAAGCATTTCCAATGTCCTGAGACCTGGGTCTCCCGCATCATCTACAAGCATAGAAATATCCTTATCATATTTCTCAGCAATTTCAAACATTGCATCAATATGAGTCTGCTCGTCCTCTTCGGTAAACTCTATCCATGGTATTCCACCAACAACATCTGCTCCCATTTTTATTGCCTCTTCAACAAGTTCTTTTGCCCCAGTTTCTCTAACAACTCCATCCTGTGGAAACGCAACAATTTGCAATTCTACTACATCTTCAAACTCTTCCTTTGCCTTAAGAAGCGCTTTAATACCTTCAAGTTTGGCTTTACTGTCTACATCTGCAAATGCTCTTATGTGAGTTACCCCGTTTAATGCGGCAAGTTTCATTGAACGCCTCACATTTTTGATAATCCACTCCTCAGCATATTTTTCCTTAATCTTGGAAGCCAACTCAATAGCATTCATTGCTTTACCCATATTTGCTTCATGGTAATCTTTAAGTGCTTCTTCGTCCATCATCTCAAGAGTATACACTTTACACAGGTGAAGGTGCGTATTTACAAATGATTCCGTTATTAACCTTCCGCCTGAATCAATTTCTTTTTCACCTTTCCCGCTCAAATTTTTTCTTATACTTGTTATTATGCCTTCTTTAATGCCAATATCCACAAGTGTTTCGGAGAGTCCTCTTGTACGTGCATTTCGCACTACAAGATCAAATTCTTTTACTTCGTCTTCCATCAAATTATTTCTCCTCCTTTCTTTATTTCCTCATATATTCTCGTGCAAGTTTTGCAGCGCTTTCAAAATCTTTTTTATCCTGTTTCATATGATTTTCAGCTTTTTGTGCAAGTTTTGCAGCATTAAAAATAGATTCGTATCCTGTGCACCTGCAAAGATGTTTGCTAAGAACTTCTTTTATCCTATCGTTAGAAGCATCAGGCTTTTTACTAAATAAAGCATATAATTCCATAACAATCCCCGGTGTACAAAATCCACATTGCACTGCATTTGCATCCACAAATGCCTGCTGGATAGGATGGAGTTTTTTCCCGTCAGTCAAACCCTCTATTGTAAGAATATCTGCTCCTTCTAGTGTTTTAAATAAAACCTTACAGCTCCTGACAGCTTCTCCGTTTACAACTACTGTACAGGCGCCACAAGCCCCGTAGCCACAACCAAACTTTGTGCCAGTAAGGCCAATTCTGTCTCTTAGAACATAAAGAAGTGTATCGCTTTCTTCAAAATAAATTGTTTCTTTTTTTCCGTTC